>DATHNR010000050.1:0-9197 GCA_035485835.1 Puia sp. | reverse complement strand
CCGGAACTACTCTGCCACCAAGAAAAATATCAGGAGCGCCGTCTCCATTGATATCGGCATATCTCACACAACTTTTGCTGAACCTGAGCTGTGGTAGTGATTGCAGATTTTTTTTGAAATTTCCCTTTCCGTCATTAAAATATATCCTGTCCTGTAGTGCGGAATCACCATCCTTAAATTCATATCCTCCACTGGCAACATATAAATCCGGAAAGCCGTCTCCATTCGCATCGAAAAAAGCAGATGAAACTTCTTCACTTAAAGAGTCTCCCCGAAAAGCAGGTTCTGATCTGGCAACGAAATCGCCATTGACCTGTTGAATAAAAAGCTGACCGGGCTGACCTTTTGCCCCTCCGATAAAAAGATCCTTTCTTCCATCACCATTAATATCTTCAACTGCCATACAAGGACCCTGCCTTGAAAGGAAATTCGGCATTAAACTCTGTATTGAAAAATCATTGAATTCATTTTCAACATGGGTGAAGGAAGGCCCCTGGTCTACTGTAAAATATTTCCTGTTGGTAAATAAAGAATCGTATTTCCAAAAATGGATAGCATTCTGCCATTCAAGAATCAATTCCTGATCCGGTTTAATCGATTCTATTTTTTGTATTCTGTCATCAGGCCATATTACAATAACGGAATCAACCAAGCCATGAATTCCAATTCCGAAATTAAGAATCGGATCAACACTGGATTGAAAGCCACGAACCGGGAACTGTTCCTGGTAATAAGTATCTGTACCGCAATATAATTTTACTTTCGCGCCAATACCAAAGCTGTTTCCAAATCTGCCATTTAATTTTATTTTCAGAAAATGATTTTCACTGGCGAGCACATGGGCGTTGTTTCGGTAAATTCCGGCATCTCCGTTTACGTTGTTAACGACCAGGTCCATGGCCCCGTCATTGTCAAGGTCTGCAAATGCCGCACCCGAAGCAACACCAGTTTCGTTGAAACCCCATTCATCAGTCTTTTTTGAAAAAGAATTATTTCCATTATTCCGGTATATAAAATTTGACATTTTTAATGCCGGCATTTTTTCCAGCATTTCCATTGTGGAAGGGCCTGTTTCACCATGTTTTGTTTTTACTTCTTCAGCAACCTGGTACTTTATAAAATCCATATTGGTGAAATCCTTTTCATAACCATTCGAAATAAAGAGATCCTTATTTCCATCATTGTCAAAATCACAAAACAGTGGGGCCCAGCTCCAGCTTGTATTTGAAATGCCGGCGAGCTGAGCAATTTCACTGAATGTGCCATCTCCATTATTTGTATGTAACATGTTTCGACTGTACTGATAATAAAATCCTTTTTTGAAGAGCATTTGGAATTTATCAAAATTTTCAGCCCCGCTGTGCATTTTTTGCGTGTGGTTATCCTCATCAAGCATATCCATGGTAATCAGATCAGGTAATCCGTCGTTGTTGATATCGGCACAATCCGAACCCATTGAGTAAAAAGATAACTGGTCAAGACATTCTGTTGTTTTATCCGTAAATGTTCCGTTTCCATTATTAATAAAAAGGTGATCCGGTTCATTAAAATCATTTGTAGTGTAGATGTCGGGCCAGCCATCATTGTTCAGATCGGATATAGAAAGACCCAAACCGAAATTTAAAACATTGGATTTAATACCTGCCTGTTCACTGACGTCCGTAAAATGTCCGTTATCATTGCGGTAAAGTTTTGTAGCATATGCCTGATTCCTTTCATTACGGAGTGATGAATTTTCATATGCTCCGGTGGCATATTGTTTCAGGGAATGATTTATAAGAACCATATCGAGGTCTCCGTCCTTATCATAATCAAAGAAAGCCGCCTGTGTTGAATACCCTTCGTCAGCCAGCCCGTATTTATCCGCCTCTTCTGTAAAAGTCAGGTCGCCATTATTAATGAATAGAAGGTTTTTTCTTTTTTCCGGGTTGATGTCACCTGATCTACAAATATAAATATCAAGTTTTCCATCTCCATTTACATCCGCCATCGTTGCACCCGTACACCAGCCCTGATATCTGGCGATTCCGCTTTTTTCAGTAATATCCTCGAACACGAAATTTCCTTTGTTCAGGTAGAGCCTGTTCGGCACCATGTTACCCGTAAATAAAATATCCGGCAATCCATCATTATTTATATCGCCTATGGCAACACCGCCCCCATTATAGAAATAGGTATATTGCAGAACATTCGCCTGCTCATTTTCTTTAAGAATATTCCTGAATTTAATACCCGTACGGCTTGAACTTAGTTTTGTAAATAGCTTTGACTGGTCATCTTTGCAACCCAACAATAAAAAAATAAATAACCCCAATACTTGTAAGCTGCCTTTCATGGTTTTCTTCATCGGACCACAATCTCATCTATTAAAAAATTATTTTTAGTCTGATCTCCCGAATTCAAATTTGCATTTTTGATCTTTATCCTTATATAACGGGCATTCAAATTCAATGCTTCCAGTTTATACCTGACAATATGCCTTAATGGCTGTTCTGGAATTGACTTATTAAGTACTTCATGAAATATTTTAAAACTACTGCCGTCAACAGAGAACGAGAAATCAATTTTTTTAGGCAGATAGATATCGCTAACCTGATCTTCCATAAAACGAATAAAGATATTCTTTACAATCCGTGAGTTTGCGAGATCAATCGTTATTGTCTTAATTGAGTCATGGAAAGATACCCATCTGCCGTCATATGGTTCAATTGTCCCGAATATGCCGTCATTAAGTCGCTCGTATTCAAGGGAAATTTCTTCTTCAGAAGAAACCGGCAGTACTTTTATTTTTGAACCAATTCCCGAATGAATTGCAAATCTTTGTTTATTGATTTTCCCTAATCTTATTTCTTTATAAAAAAGAGCAGTTTGGAGGATGACGCTTTTGTCGATTGACAATGGGTTTTTATATACAGAAGAATGATAATCTGGTTTTTCACCATCTAAAGTATAGCGGATGGTATATTTATCTGCTACCTGATTATTAATTGAAACCATTATTTTTTTAGTTGTGCTATCTAAATGTGGAATTATAGAAAGATTATACATGCTATGTGCATGGAGAATATGCTGTATGTCAAGCCTTTTGAATTCATCTTCTGTTTTGTCAATAAACCTCTTGTAGTTTTTATTTCCATTTGCCGACCAAAGATCCTCTGAGAGAGCAAAAAGTCTGGGTAACAGCATATATTCAACCCGTCCCACAGTTTCCACATTTTCTGTCCATAAAGATCCTTCACCCCCCACTATATTTTTTTTCTCCAGCCCTGATATATCCGGTGATTCCGGATTGAATGCATATACCGTATCCAGGAAGAGCCCTGCATAAGTTATATATTCTTCCAGGTCGGGATCTGATTGGTAGAAGTCAAAATAAGTAAAATGATAGGGGCTCATTACAATATTATGACCTGTTTTCAAATCAGAAACAGTTTCATCGGTTCCATGCCATGCCATTGCCACTGCCCCCCGTGAAATGTCGGCCGAAAGGATTTCATCCCATCCAATAATTCTTCTGTTATTTGTAGTAATGAAACTGTCAATTCGTTTGGTAAAATATGCCTGGAGTTGTTGAGAAGTTTTAAACCCGTTTTCTTCCATTCTTTTCCTGCAACGCGGACAGGAAAGCCAGGGCCCGCCTCTAACTTCATCTCCGCCAATATGGATATATGGTGAAGGAAAAAGCTGCATGACTTCCTTCAATATATTTTCAAGGAATGTAAAAGTCGAATCATATCCAACGCAGAAATTATGCAGGAGGTCTCCGGGATAACCGCAGGGAACGAGTAAGGGAATTTTGTTATTAAGGCAATTATATTCGGGATATGCAACGAGAGCAGCTGTACAATGACCCGGCATTTCAATTTCAGGAATGATCGTGATGAATCTTTCCTTCGCATATTGTAGAATATCTTTAATTTCTTCCTGCGAGTAGTAACCGCCATAAGTGGCTTTTTCGTTTTTGCCGGTTGGTTCGGCAATAGTCATCGGGATGCCTTTCCTGTCGGCTCGCCAGGCGCCTACTGAAGTTAGTTTAGGGTACTGTTTTATTTCGATACGCCATCCATGACTGTCAGTAAGATGCCAGTGAAATATGTTGAATTTATAATTTGCAAGAATATCCAGATATTTTTTAATAAATGGGGCAGGGAAAAAATGCCGGCTTACATCCAGGTTCATACCACGGAAGGGGTATTGCGGATAGTCCAGAATATAAGTACAGGGAATTTGCCATCTGGTATTTCCCGAAATCTTTTTACTATAGTATTCCGGCGGTAAAAGTTGTTTGATGGATTCGAAAGCATAAAAAACCCCCGTTAAGGAGGGTGCCGAAATATGAATTTGATTTTTATTTATTTCAAGAATATATCCTTCTTCGTTTTTTATTGAAGGGTCATGGTTTAATTCTATGATTACGACATTCAAAATATCTGCTTCGGGCTTTTTCTTTGAAATGGTTAAATCTATTCCGGAGGCACGGTTGAATGATATTACAAATGGTTGAATAACCGCAGCGAATCCAGTCGTATCGCCCGTAATCAGTATCCTGGTAGTTCTTTCAAAACGAAAAACACCTGTTTTTTCAATGATTTCTACTGGCTCGGGTATTATATGAATGGCAGAGGCAACAGATGTTCCGTTAATCACCCATGCAAATAATATTGCGAATAAGAATTTCATACTGCCCTATTTAAAGATTCAGGGTGAATTAAAAGGGCCGGTGTTGCTGCTAAAACAACCCGGCCCTGTATTATACACTACCTGCCAGAAATGACGATGAATTATTTTGAATTCCACCAGACTTTCGTACTCGCTTTGTCGGGACCGTTTAATAAAGGTAATGCCGCCTGAACCGCCGCACCATTCGTTTGGTATTCATAAGCAACCCATGTTATCCTTCGAATGATATCTGTTGCAGCAACATCAGGATTATCTGATTGTAGTAAAGGATAAAGAATAGGAAATCCCGTTCTTCGTAATTCAGCCCAGGCTTCAATTCCATCAGGAAACAATGCAAGCCATTTTTGAGTCAGTATCTGTTGTCGTTCAGTAGCCGGATCTGCAGCAAATTTCACCGGAACATTTGAAACCGCAGGTGAATTCAAATAGTCATTCGGGGCGATGGGTGGAGAAGTATTTTGCAGATAATTTTGAATCACGGTATTATCAGAAATACCCCACTGTTGAAGTGATAATGTTATTCCCTGATTATAAAAATAACTGGCCGTATTTCCCATATTCCATCCATTGAGAGCTCCTTCTGCCATCAGAAAATACGCTTCAGCAGAATACATCACATTGAGAGGCGTGGTTGCCTGCGTAGTGTCGCTCCATCTCGCTGTATTGATGTTAGATAAATTAGTGCCATTCGGACTTACAGCGAGTGGGACCTGGTCTGGCGGCAGGCCGTTTCTGACTCCATGGAATTGACCGTCATCAGGAGCGGGACTATAATACTGGGCCATTCTGGGATCGTTGTATCCTTTCAGATAACTTTCCATAGAAGCACTCATCCGCATATTTTCCCAGGGCGCTTCTGCAGCAAGGCCATTGATGGAATTCGGACCAACGTCACAAAATGCATTGTCGGCATTTGAAGTCATTGTTCCACTGGCAACTGCTTTTTCAGCTTCCTGCTGTGCCAGCGTAGGATTGATAGCTGATATACGCATAGCCAACCTGAGTCTGAGACTGTTTGCGAATTTGAGCCATTTGGTTACATCGCCATGATAAATCAGGTCATCTGTTCCGAAAGGACGTTCAGATGGATCTGTTGCACTTAGAACGGCGGTAGCAGAATCCAGGAGACTGAAAAAATTATCATAGATGGATTCCTGGCTGTCGTATGGAATGCTCAATAAACCTAAACCAGCCTGTGAATAAGGAATTGGTCCGTAGAAATCAGATTCCTGGTGAAAAATATATACTTTCCAGATTTTAGCGATGGCATTCGCTGCTGGTTGTATATTTTCCGTCTGATCAATTACCAGTTTTAAGCTCGGCCAGTTTACAGTATACGTCAGATTCCATGAGAAAATGATCAGTCCCGGATCAATCAGGTAGCGGTCGCCTGCATATCCACCTCCATCAACAAAATATTGACTCCACAGATCGATGTATAAACTGTGTATGACTTCATAATTTCCCGGGTCTGCGTATACTCCTTCCCACTCGCTGATTGCAAATGCCTTTGGTATGGTTGCGGCAGGAAGCGTACTGAAAGTGGTGGGATCTGTATTGATACTGTCACAGTTTTTTATGCATCCCGTATTGAGAATCAGTACAAATGCAGCTGCTGATATAGTAAGTTTATTCAAATTTATTTTGGCGCTCGTTTTCATAACTTAAAAGTTTTTCGGTTAAAAATTCAGTTTAAGATAAAGACCATAACTGCGGGTGCTGGGTACAGACGTGTACTCCAGGCCCTGGTTATTGCCCGTACTTAATGCTGACTCCGGATCAAAACCATAAGCATTGTTTTTAAAGAAGAAAAGATTTCTTCCCAGTGCTGTTAAACTTGCGCCTTTGATAAATGAGCCTGCAATTATTTTTGAAAAATTATAAGTGAGGCTGGCTTCTCTCAGCCGGATATTCGTTGCATCGTAAGTGAATGCTTCACCAACCAGATTGTCGCTTCCAACCCATCGCCAATAATCTTCTACAGAAATCACCCTGGTGTTTTTCGAACCGTCCTGCATAACTGAGTTCGGAACCACAAAACCTGTTTCACGATTAGCCACAGTAAGCTCCGAGGTTCCCTTGGAAGCCATTAATGCCTGGGTTCCGGACACAACTACACCACCTTTCCTCATGTCAATCAGGAAATTCAGGGTCCAGTTTTTATATTGAAAAGTGTTGATCATACCCGCAGTCCACAATGGATTAGAGTTGCCCGCAAGATGCTGTGTCTGGTCTGTTTGAACAAGAGGTTTACCACTGGTATCAACAATGATTTGACCACTGCTGTTACGCATAAAACTGGTCGTATAGATATCACCATAACTTTTTCCTTCATCAGCTACAATACTTCCAAGGGTTTCAGGTGAAGAAAGAGGAGGGGATTTTTGTAATGAATCCAGGTAGATTATTTTATTTCGGTTTAATCCAAAATTGAAAGATATAGTCCAGTTAAAATCCTTCGATACGATCGGCTTTCCGTACAGTTGAATTTCAACCCCCTGATTTTGGATATTGCCTGCATTTATGATCCTGAATGCATAACCTGAAGGATTGGGTACACCGATTTGGAGAATCTGGTTAATAGTATTGGTTTTGTAGAATGTGAATTCACCACCAAGTCTGTTTTGAAAGAATCCAAAATCGAGTCCTGCTTCAAATGATTTTGTTTGTTCAGGTTTTAGGTCGGCATCATGAAGTACCCTGTCAACAAAAAGAAATCCGCCATTACCGCCCGGTCCGAATGTAGGAGATGATTTTAACTGGTTAAATCCTGTTCCGTTTCCTACTAAAGCATACGATGTTCTAACTTTTAAAAGTGAAATTGATTTAGGCAGACTGAGTGCTTCGTTCAAAATGGCAGATGCACCTACAGATGGGAAAAAATAGGAGGCGTTATTTACCGGTAAAGTAGAGTTCCAGTCATTGCGACCTGTTACTTCGAGAAAAAGATAGTTTTTATATGAGATGTTTGCATCAGCATAAATCGATTGTTTTTCAGTTCGGGAAAGGGAATTGGTTGATAAGGTTGCAAGCCCGTTACTCAAAGTAAAAAAATTGGCAATAGTAAGTCCCTGATCGTTTGAATTAGTAGCCTGGAAATTAAATTGTTCAATACTGGCACCGGCAAGAATGTTGAGATGAAATACATCTGAAAGATTCTTATTATAGCTGAGCAGAAGGTCATTGTTAAATTGACTGGTGGAAGATTTATTGATGATATAATTACCTTGTCCGGCAAACGTAATCCAGTACGAACCACTATAATCCATTTCCTGGGCGTAGTCGGAATAGTAGTCCAGACTGCTGCGTCCCTGTATGCTAAGTTCCGGAGTGATCTGATACTTCAATGATACCAATCCTAAAAAGCGATTCCTGGTACGATCATATAAATTTCTATATGCACTCCAGTAAGGATTTTGGAAATTCGGCGTAGGTGTTGCCCAATAATTTTGAGAAAGTGATAGATCCGTCGGATCAACACTTTCATAATTTTTAATATCACTCAAACGAAGACTTCTGGGCATTGAATAAAGGGTTGCCAGAGCATAATTACCGGCTCCTGCCATGGGACGGTTTTCAATATCTTCTTCGATATAATTCGCTTTGAGATCCATAGAGAGCTTGCTGGTCAATTGATTTGTCTGACGCAGGTTTAAATTATTTCTCTTATACGTGTTGTTCGGCATTATCCCGGTGCTATAATTATTGGTATATGAAAAATAAGTTTGCGATCTTTCATTACCCGCCGAAAGAGCTATAGTATTGATCAGTTCAGATCCTGTCTGGAAGAAATCTTTAATATTGTCAGGCTGAGGAGTTAAAGCCTGTGTTTTGCCCGTCCAATCCTGCAATTGCTGGCCTTGCATTTTCGGACCCCAGCTGTCTAAACTATTTGCAATAAAAACGCCTCCTTGTCCCTGCCCATATACATTTTGTGTATTCGGAAGGATCATGGGATTGTCAAACATTGCAGAACTGGAAATCTGTATTCCAACACCCGCACCAGGCCTCCCTTTTTTTGTAGTAATGAGAATTGCACCGTTGGATGCATCGGATCCATACAGTGCAGCAGCGGAAGCTCCGGTAAGTACACTTATCGATTCAATATCATCCGGATTAATATTTGAAATGCCGTCGCCATTATCACGGGTACCTGCAATATTTGCTGTAACATCAGTAAATGCGTTGGCAGTATTGTCGACCCTTACGCCATCAACAACAATAAGGGGTTGGTTATTTCCGGTAATTGAACGGTTGCCACGAAAAATAATTCTGCTAGAACTTCCCGGTCCGGCATTTGTTTTATTGATTGTAAGTCCTGCAACCCTGCCATCCAATGCATCAGACATGTTCAAATCCCTTGTATTGCTGATTTCTGAACCTGGAAGTGTTTGGGTGGCGTATGTTAATGATTTTTTCTGTCTCGTAACGCCCAGGGCGGTAACTACGACGTTCTGCATTTCAGTAGCTGATGCTTCCAAAATTATTTCAACTGTACCTGATAATCCGGCCAGCGA
>DATHNR010000049.1:0-4905 GCA_035485835.1 Puia sp. | reverse complement strand
ATTCAACAAAAATCGGTGTAATTGGATATAGTTGGGGTGGACTGGCTGCATTGATACTGGCAATGAAGACCATAGATATAAAAGCTTTATTATCTTTCGATGGATCGGAAATGCATTACTATGGTGAATCAACAGATGAAGACAAGGACTTTATCGAATTGAAGAATTCATCCTTTTTTCAAATGAATAAAATTAAGATGCCATATGCTTATTTTGAAAGTGGGTTTAAACAAAATGATCGGGAAGTGGATTCGATCTTCAATATTCATACATTAACAAATAATCAGGAACTGTATATCCATTTTCCAAAAGCTACACATGAAGATTTTTCCTGCCTTCCTTCCCTGGGTTATGAAAAAACGAATTTAACGAATAATAGTGCGGTATTTTATAAACAGGTAAATGAGTTAACGCTTGGATATTTTGATAAATATCTAAAAAATCAAAGCAAGCTGTTATCACAACAGATATCTTCGGTTTTTCAGCAACATACAGGCGACTATTTATATCCTGCTGTTAGCCAAAATAAAAAGATCGAATTCACTATAAAAGGAAGAATTGTAGACAAAGAAAAAAATGAAGCCCTGTCATATGTCAATATTGGAATTCCAAATAAAAATACCGGAACTGTTTCCCAAAGGGACGGGAGTTTTCAGATAGATATAAATCAGGGTCAGATGTCGGATAGTCTTAAATTTTCCATGGCGGGATACATGAGTCAGGTTATTCCCATTTCGGATTTAAGAGATCAAAAGAAATCTAATATTATTTTCCTTAATGAAAGTTTTTCAGAATTAAAAGAAGTAGTTATATCAAAAAGAGAATCACGTTCAAAAACAAAAGGGAATACTACTACTTCAAAATTTGTAAGTATTGGCCTGCCTTTGAAATTCCTGGGAACAGAAATCGGTGTTAAAATCAAGCTTGGAAAAAATCCTGTGATTTTAAAAAGATTCTCATTCAATATTTCAGATAACCGCCTGGATACGGCCGTTTTCAGAATGAATATTTATAATATAAAAAACGGAGCACCATTTGAAAATATCTTGCAGAAGAATGTAATTGTCCCCGTTGGAAAACAAAAAGGGTTATACACGGTAAATCTGATCCCGTATAAATTGGAAATGAAAGGAGATATAATTTTATCCCTTGAATGGATAGATGGTTCATATTCAGGAGCAGGAAACGGAGCAATTTTTTTATCTGCCAGCTTTCTGAGTTCAGCAACCTGGCACCGGATTACAAGTCAGGGAGAATGGAAAAAAGCCACGGGATTAGGGGTTGGTTTAAATATGGAAATTCAGGAACTTTCAGTTCAATAAACTTTTCTGCTTCTTACAGATCTAATGTCATTCTGGAGGGTAAATAATCAAAATGCGGAGTATTTCTCAATATTTCGATAAAGAACCTTAAATTGAATTATGAAAAATAGCCACCTGTTTTTAATTGCAGTTATTATTTGCCTGGGATCCTGTTATACTCCAACTGCCAATCTCTACCAGTCTGAAAAAACAAAAGGGGTGGATTTTAAAAATTATAAAACCTACGCCTGGCTACATACCAATGATACAGCTTATACTAAACTGGCCAGCAAGCAAAAAGTAGAAAGCGCTTTATCTGCAGCTGTAATACAAGAACTAAGTAAACGTGGAATGGTGTTGGATACCGTTAAGCCGGATTGTTTATTCACCTATACACTTGTCCTGAACAAAACTTACCAGGTGGGGCAGGAGCCTCCACCCGTATACGCTCCACAATCAAATGCCGGAGCTCTTCCAGGTCAATATAATATGTATTATTATGTTCCAAACTCCACAGCTTATTACAATCCGGATCTTTATCAGGGAAGTATGAAAGTCACCACTTTCCGTGATGGTTCACTCGTAATAGACATGATAGACACAAAAGAGAATAAAATTATTTGGCGCAGCAGTGCCCAGGGTAAGGTCAATGAAAAAGACAGGCAGGGTATCCGCCCTACCATAGACCAGGTTGTGCCGGCGATGTTCAAAAAATTCCCAATCAAATGACGTGATGGAATATTTGGTATTAATCAATTAAAACCAAAGTATTCATTTGCAGTTTTTGCAGATATCATGTATCCCCTTCTTGCAAATTGCAAAAAAAAGGTCCATCCCCCTTGCCTGAGCCTTTCCCCGGCAGTCTTTACCAATATTGATTACCCATGCCCAAGGATCAATTATGATTCGCTTTTCGGCTGAAATAGCTTTGATATCAGAAAGCAGTTCAATATTATTTCTGACATCAAATAGCATCAATCATGAAAAACGGAACTAAGCAAATCGTACTAATTGGAGGAGGATATGCTTCCATATGGGCTTACCGGTCGATAGTAAATGAGTTACTGATAGAAATGATGGCAGGCAAGGTTCGGATCACGATAATATGCCCTGATGAGTTTCATTTCTTTCATGGCTGGACTGCTGAAAGTCTCACGGGTATCATTGGGGATCAGAACA
This sequence comes from Puia sp., assembly GCA_035485835.1. Lineage (GTDB taxonomy): Bacteria > Bacteroidota > Bacteroidia > Chitinophagales > Chitinophagaceae > Puia. Next base: position 2,425 of record DATHNR010000049.1, on the reverse strand, counting down.
GGATGAGCCCTTTGTCAGAAGTTTTTAAATATGCTGATATAGTTAAAGGAAGAGTGGTTCATATAAATACCGACTGCCGGATTGTACAGGTAGATTTGAATAATGGAACCAGAAATATCGTTCCTTACGATCAGATATTGCTGGGAATGGGATCAGAAGATTCCAATTCCATTGAAGGATTGACTGCATATGCTTATCAGCTCAAATCTAAAAATGCATATGATGAAACAAAATCAAGAATTCATAACCTCGTAAGACAGGCAGCAGAATCAGACGGCCAGAAGGCTCAGAAGCTTCTACGCTTCGTGATAGCAGGATGCGGATTCACCGGAGTTGAAGTGGCAGCCAACCTGGCTGAATTTATTCATGATTCTAAAAAGCAATATACCAGTCTTTGTAATATACATCCATCCATTTATTTAATAAATAGCAGGGAAGAACTGTTACCCGGACTGCACAGAAATTTCAGACGCATACGACATTATACAGATAAGATATTACTTCGGTATGGGATTAAGATACTGAACCAATTAAAAATTACCTGGATATCCGATAAGGGAGCTTGTCTCAGTGATGGTAGTTTTATAGAAAGTGAAATGATCATTTCAACCATTGGTCAAACCCGCCTGGTTTTAGATGGAACTGAAAAGATGGAAAGAGATTCTGAGAATAGAATAATCGCAAATTCTTTTCTCCAGGTAAAAAATCATTTTGGCATTTGGGGTGCAGGAGATTCAGTTCAGGTTATGCATTCAGGAACTATGAGCCCCTGTCCTCCAAATGCACTGTGGGCGATCAAACAAGGTGAACATGCAGGTAAAAATATTGCAAGAGCCGTTCTGAATCAGTCTTTAAAGCCTTTTACATACAAGGGACTTGGGCAATGCGCAAGTCTTGGTATCGGAAAGGGTATAGGAGAATTACATGGTATTCAGTTCACAGGATGGTTGGCATGGATCATACGCTGGTTTTTCTTTCAGTATTTCATGCCATCTAAAAAAGTAATGTGGCGTGAAATTACAGATTGGCTCTACTTTTTTATATCAGGCAAAAGAAAATACGTAAACATACCTGAGAATGAAATCGGAATAATTAACAAAATATCTATCAACCTCTTAAACCCTCTTTATGAAAATTAATAAATTCAGTAATAAAGTCTGCCTGATTACAGGAGCATCCAGCGGAATCGGGGCTGCGCTGGCCCAATCTTTAAATAGTATGGGCGCCACCGTAATCCTATCTGCCAGAAACAGGGAAAACCTGGAAAATGTCAAAGCGAATTGCAGGTATCCTGAAAAAATTTCCATTCTGGAATGTGATATGGAAAAAACCGAAAGCCTGCCTGCTTTTACACTTGAAGCGTGGAATTTATTTCATGGGATCGACTATGTATTTTTAAATGCCGGAATGGCTGTTCGGGATATGATCGTTAACACTGATCTTGCGATGGTGCAGAAAGTAATGAACATAAATTTTATAAGCAATGTGGTTTTAAGCAGGGAGTTGTTGGCATATATGCGTTCAAAAAAACAAGGTTGTTTTGTCGTCACCAGCAGTTTATGCGGAAAATTCGGGATTCCGAAACTGGGGGCTTACTCGGCTTCAAAGCATGCGTTACATGGATTCTTCGAATCTTTACGGGCCGAATATGAATGTGACGGTATTAAAGTCACAATGGTCACCGCCGGACTTGTTAGAACAAATATCACCCTGAATGCATTGAAAGGAAACGGAACCATTTATGGAAAAATGCAGGATTCCATTGCTGCAGGCATTTCGCCCGAAGCCTGCGCCCGGGGAATTATTAAAGCTGTTGCTAAAGGCAAATGTGAAGTCCTGGTGGGAGCCATTGAAATATATAGTGTATTGATCAAAAGATTCTTCCCTGGATTACTAAGAATGGCCATCACTAAGCACCCGATGAAAAAACTGAGGAATGCCGGGCTTTTGCCCAACCCTTTGAATCCGTTTACGTATTCATTTAAAAGGACCAGTTAAGAACGATTGAATGATTCAAAACAGATTCTTCCGGAACGTTTCGTACAATTCTTTTCAGCTAATTATTAACCAGATATTCGGGCTTGCCATTTTCTATGGGCTTTCAAAAGGTCTGGACAAAAACATATTCGGACAGATCAATTGGTCCCTCGCAGTCCTGCTGACTTTATTTGGGGTTTTAACTTTTGGTATTGACCAGGTAATGGTAAAGAAAATTGCAGCGGGATATAACAGGCAAACAGTCTTTGCCGCATATTTATTTCATGTAATTTTAAGTGGAGGAGTTTTTTATTGCATTCTTATTTTATTTTATTTAATCTTCCCCAATTATATTTCAGAACAAACACTTCTTTTATTTATTGGCCTTGGCAAACTATGCATATTTCTTTCTACTCCCTTTAAGCAATTAGCTGCAGGATTGGAAAAA
>DATHNR010000048.1:0-11510 GCA_035485835.1 Puia sp. | reverse complement strand
TCTGCAAATAGTTTACGTTTTTCATCCCAATATTTTTTCCGTATTGTTTTCTTTAGCTGGATAATGTATTTGTTGTAGAGTGACGCATAGTCCTGCATTCCGAATTTTGATTCCAGGTCAGCAGCCAGTTCATAAGCCCATAACAGTTGAAGATCTATTAAGGAAGAACTCCCATCCTTCCCTACCGGACCCGTGCCAGATATCCAGCCTTTCTTTTCTACCCAATCGGTAAACATCCAGTAAGGCATACCCCGCACAGAGCCATCCGGCGCCTGATAATTTCTAAAATAATTCAGGATTTGCCGCTCGCCTTCAAGTTTATTTTTTAAATAAATACTATCCCTTCCATACATCATATAATCGTGCAGCATACCGATATACCACAGGGAAAATGTCGGTATATACTGCGGGGTATATGATGGATGGCGGCTTAGGGTCACCCCTTCCGGCCTGCGCGAATTATTCATTGCATTCATCGCATTTCGCAACAGTCTTTCATCGCCGCTATTATACAATGAAATCAGGCCCTGAATTCTTGAGTCTCCGATATATTGCAATTGTTCATAATAGGGACAATCCATATAAGTTTCCATGGCACAGAGTCTGGCGGTCCGCCAGCCTGTTTCCAGAATTTTATTTAACCCGGAGTCTTCCGATTCCAGTGTCGCATTCATCTGAAAAGGATAGCCAGTTGCAATTCCGTATATATCTTCAATAGCCAGTGGATCATCATTTGTTGTTACTCTTAACTGCAGATATCTGAAAGTTCTGAAAGTCAGTGTAGTAAACGACTGAGCTGATTTTCCATTCGATATAATACTATCCTTACGTCCGATAAAAGTTTTCCCATCTGTTTCATTTCTATTTCCTTTCGATGGATATTTTGTATACAAAGCTTCTGCATAACTCATCGAAACAGTGCCGCCCTTGCCTCCGCTGAAAACAAGTGTGGGATAAGCATTAGTCAGAAATGTCTGATCAAATAAAATTGTTGCGACACTGTGCGCAGGAATTGTGATTGAAGTATTGGTAGAAGGAAAAGTGGCAGGAATATTTATCCCTGTAGATTGGCTAACACGAACAAGGGACTGAGGCTTCATTTCCATTTGAGGAATGACAGAAGGTACAAGCAACCAGCCACTGACAGTTCCATATCCACCAATTATATTTTTTGGAATGCCCTCCATGATTATACGGGCATTTTTCCAGGAACTATCGGCATAATCCTGTGTTTCCCAGTTCGACAGATCCCCTTTTATATTGAACAGTTCACCCGGGCCAGCAACGTAATAAGTCTGAGTTTTAAAAGGTAAAGGTTGGTAAGAACTATCGTGTATGCATTTCCAGCTGCTATTTGTATTAATCATATGAGCTAAGCCATCTCCCATTAAAATAAAACCAGTACGCAGGGAAATTTGTCCTTCAGCTCTCCATTCGCCTTCATTCCAAACCTTTGCTGCAATAATATTTTTTCCATCACGAAGAAAAGGTGCAATATCAATGGTCTCGAAATTCCAATGATCAATGTCCCCCCTTGCGGGTCCGAGTGAAACCAGCCTTTCATTTACAAATAATTTATACCTGTTATCAGCAGAAACATGAATCACAAAAGATTCCGGTTTCGTATTAAACAATATTGATTTACGAAACAAATAAACACCGTACTTATTGGAAGATTCGTCAGGCACCTCAATCCACGAAGCTTGCCATGATCGAAATAAAATAGTTGAATCAAATTTTTGTGCCTGACATGGGAGAATATGAAGAACGGAAATAAAATATATTGAAATTAAAACAAGCCGATTCATGAATATTATTTTACTTCCTCAATACTTATATCCTGAAAAATAAAACAAATAATTCCAAATGTACCCAATTAATATTCCCCTCCCGGCTTACGGTTATTTAGCGCTTTATCCGATGAGGCTGGTAATGCAGCAGGAGGTTCTTCAAAAATGATATTTTCGTTTAAAGAATATATGAATGCAAGCAATTCCTTTTTATCAGACGGACTTAATTTCAAAGAATCTCCTGACAAAGTCTGGTTTTCAACGATCATCTTTTTCCCCAGGCCACCGCCAACATCATAAAAATCAATCACTTCCTCCAATGTTTTAAACACGCCGTTGTGCATATATGGTTTTGTATATTTTGCATTCCGGATCGAACCCGTTCGGAACGCATGCAGGGTTTCAGGAGCTTTGTTTACCACCCACCTGCCGCTATCAGCACTAAGCTCATGAAAACTCGTATCCTCAGGAGTACCAAGAACCTCAAATTCAGAACCTACAAATGGAGGTTTTACTCCATTGAAATTGGGAACAAAATGACAGGTTGCACATTTAGCTCTGCTCATAAAAAGATTAAAACCTTTTTTTACATCATCAGTAATTTCTGCTTTATTATTCATGGCATCATCAAAAGGAGCATAGTAGCGGCTGTAACTGCCATCATAATATGTAATGGCCGAAACAATATGTGTCAGTGTAATATCCTTTTCTTCCGGAGTCAGTTTCAAAAAGCTCTTAAAAGCATCTTTATACTCTTTACAGCTCAATACCTTCCTGAGTAATTCTTTTTCATCGCTGTTCATTTCAGTCGGGTTCGTAATAACCGCCCTGCCCTGGGCCTGCAGGGATATCTGTTTGCCATCAAGCATGAGCAGGTGATTAAAAACTGAGTTGATAAGTGTTGGTGTATTTCTTGGAAGATGTTGTTGCCTGTCAAAACTTAGAGCGGTTCTTAAAGTTGTGTCTGTAAAATACTGTGAAGGTTTATGGCAGGATGCACAACTTCTCATGTTATTCCCTGATAAAATCGGATCATAAAACAACAGTTTTCCGATATACCGGATGTCCCTTAAAGTCTTCTCATCTTCTACCATCGAATAAATGCCTTTCGTACTCTGGGATGTATATAATGATTTATCAAAGATGGACATGGTTGTATTATTCAGTGTATAATCATTATAGTTAATAGAAGTAACATTATAGTTATTGATCAATTTTTGATTTATTGCAAATAATGGGTTCACGTAATCCCTGATAAAAATAAACTGATTAAATGAGCTGAATTCAGCAGGCTGGGTGTTGACAAATGCAATGGTTTTATCAAAAAAATCGACATAATCCCTGGATAATGGTGTTTCTGGAAAACTCAGATTATAACTATTATAAATTTCTTTTGTGCTACGAAGCATGGATCTCAATTCCGGAATAATGTTTAAAGTATCAGGACATTCAAATCCGGTTGTATAGATAGCTGCAAGGTTTAATAAAAAAAGACGATTAGCAAGGAAGAAATGACTATAAGTATTTAACTGACCAGTGATTGAATCTGCTTCAAAAGTTTTGACGGCCTCCCTGCTTCTCATAATTAATTGTAGAAGCGAATCTTTTACAAGCGGCTTTTGATCCAGTGATAATTCTGCGAGGGAAAGCCCGGCTCCTTCCCTCCTGTATGGAGGTTCAAATTTTTCAAATACTTCGTTTTCCCATTCAACAGGTAGTGGCCCGTTGATCTTTCTATAAGCATTCGGTTCAAAATAACGTAACCAAAAATCGATATTTTTTAATTTCAACCTGGTTTCTTCTATCGATTTTCGGATGGAAAGTTCACCCTCTTCCGATGACAGGTCTGATTTTAAAATGGTGTTTTCCAAAACTGATTGCTGACGATCGAATTCCTGAAGGGCAGTTGAATAATAGTTACTGTAGGCTTTATTTACCCTGACGCTGAAAGAGAAACTCAGAATGAAACTACTAAAAATCAGGATTACTATCAGGGCTTTCATTTCACATATATTAAGGTACCTGAAAAATCAGGGTTACCTGCCGGAAATCACGAGTCAAAAGTAAAAATTATCAATGGACAATTTTGCGGCTCTTTTAAGTATAAAAGGAGATTTCAAACCTCCCAAGGGCATAATAACCATTTATTTATGGAATTCCGCTCGCTATCCCGGCCAATATAAAACGAATTCGCCTGCTGTAAAGTTGTTTCTTTCAAGAAATAATCAGAATTCATACTTTTTTTTCTTATTTTGGTTTTAATTCCAATCCGTCCTGGTTCTTGAAACAGCTATGATAGATCTTACCATAGTGGAATGAATGAATAAATAATATCCTGAAGTAATTCCTGTTCGAATCTAAAAAAACAATAATCTCTCATTCCGGTAATGGTGATGGAGTCAGTTGAAATTCTATTGACGGTATGAAATATTTTAATTTTAACCTATGCAGAGGAGAACTTTTATAATATCCGCCACCATTGTCGGAGTAGCGGCAGGGGCAACTTTATATATTAAATGGCCCAGGGAACCAAAATGGGAAAAATTTCCTTTGCAGTATCCTTTTATTTTGTCGGGATTTTGCGATGAGGAATCCGTTCGCAACATAGGAATCAATTTTCGAAACCTTGTACCTGCAGAAAATTCTAAGGAAAAAATAATTGATTTACTTACAGGCAATTTAAAAAATAAACAGATTTCATTATCAGATCATTCTGCTGTTGCAAATCAACTGGAAATGAATGTTGAAGAGGATTTTAAAGTAGGAAAATTTCTAACTGTCAAGGGCTGGATAATTTCCGAAACAGAAGCACGCCAATGTGCGCTTCTTTCATTATCATAATATTTATTTCCAAGATTTATGCATATAGATGCCAGGACACTTGATAACGAAACACTCATAGAAGGTGATATTTGTATTGTTGGAGCTGGTGCAGCAGGTATAAGTATCGCTTTGGAATTTATAAATTCACCCTATAAAGTTATTCTTCTGGAGGGCGGTGGTTTTGAATATGAAGAAAGAATACAGGAATTATATGATGGCAAAATAACAGGGCAGCCTTATTACCCAATTAAAGCAAGTGAGCTTCATTATTTTGGTGGTACTACGGGTCATTGGGGCGGTATGTGTTCGCCTTTTGATCCGATTGCTTTTAAGAAAAGAGACTGGGTTGAAAATAGTGGCTGGCCTATAACACAGGATACTTTACTTCCTTATTACAAAAGGGCCCATACCGTTCTTGAAATAGATGTATATGAATTCGAATTGGATTATTGGCAAAAAAAAGACCCTTCATTGGTCGCTATGCCGTTTGACAAAGAATGGGTCTGGACTAAACTTTGGAAATTCAGTCCCCCAACACGTTTTGGTACAAGATATAAGGATGTCATTGTAAATGCAAAAAATATTCATTTATACACTTATGCCAATATGGTGGATATTACCACCAATGAAAATATTTCAGATGTTAAGACTGTGACTGTAAAAAATTATGCAGGAAAAACACACCATGTAACTGCTAAATATTTTGTAATTGCCTGCGCTGGTATTCAAAATGCAAGGGTATTGTTAGCTGCAAATAAACAGGCTCCAAAGGGAATAGGTAATGGCAATGACCTGGTTGGAAGATATTTCATGGAGCATCTTGAATTAAAATCTGCAGAACTCTGGGTAACCCAAAAAAGTGAATTGAAACTATATATGAATGTGAATCCAAGAGTTCACGGAGAAATAGCTGTCATGCCCAAAAAACAGGAAGAACTTCAGATTTTAAACGGGATAGTTACTTTTACTCCTTTGGAAAATAAAACACCAAACTATATAAAAACATGGACAAGCAGTGATCCCCGCGAAAACCTCAGAAGTCGTCCCCAGCCTGCATATAAAGCCGTATATCATAAGATAAAAGATTATTTTAAATCATTCGATCCTGATATCAAAAATAATTTACACCAGGCTTTCCAGGTTACACTCCGGATGGAGCAGGCTCCAAATCCGCTCTCACGGGTAACATTAAGTGATGAAAAAGATGAATTAGGTGTACCGAGAGCAACTTTAAATTGGGCATTTACTTCTCTTGAAAAAAAGAGTATTCGGAAAATTTACGAGATACTCGGACAACAAGCCGGTGCTTCCGGTTTTGGACGCGTAAAACTATTGGAGGAACTATGGGATGATAAAGACGAAAATGTTCCTTCAACTACAAGTGGCGGATGGCATCATATGGGAACAACAAGGATGAATGATGATCCTAAAAAGGGTGTTGTAGATGCAGATTGCAAAGTACATGGTATACATAATTTATTTATAGCAGGTTCATCCTGTTTCACAACCGGCGGTGGCGTTAATCCTACTTTTACCATTGTAGCTCTTTCAATAAGACTCGCAGATCATTTAAAGGAAATTGCGGGCAGTCAAAATACTGTTTCCTGAATAAAACCGAAAATCGCTTAATTTAATCTCCATAATTAAAATGAGAATGACCCGCCGTAGCGAGTCATTCTCGAGTCCAAAAACCTACTTATTAATTTTTAATAAACTTGGTTACCATCGTTTTCTGGTTGGCAATATTGATTTGTATTGTGTACATGCCGGATGCCAGGGATGAAACATTCATGGTTTCATAAATGGTTTCTGATGACTTGTCAATCTGTTTTGACAGTACCAATCTGCCATTCATATCATATACAGAGATCTTTACTGTACCCGTTACCGCGCTTGTTATTTTTTCATGAATCTGATTATTTGCCGGATTCGGGAACACAGCTAACTTATCTGTCGATGTCAATCCTGGTTCTACTGTAAGATTCATAGTCGCTGTAGCTGTTGCACCAGTATTATCTGTAACAGTTACCTGGAACTCATATTGTCCTACCGTTAAGCCGCTGATCGATACTTGTGCACCATTCATAGTAGAGCTGGTAACTGTATTCGGTCCGCCGATTTCCTGCCATTGATAAGATGTAATGGTGCCATCAGGATCAGTTGATTGAGAAGCATCTAGCATGTATGTATTGTTTGGCATTGTGACAGTATCACTTTGGCCTGCATTTGCAACAGGTGGCTGATCCACTTTCGCAACACCCGCATTAACCGTTATAGTAACCTGATCGGAATTTGTAGCCCCATTGTTATCTGTAACAGTCAATTGGTATACGTACTGACCAACAATTAACTGAGAAACCGTCGGCGTACTCGTATTTGCTCCGGTAATTGTTGCTGCTGAAGGTCCTGAAATCTGGCTCCAGGCATAAGTGCTGATCGTTCCGTCGGGATCAAAAGAGCTGGTACCATTCAATGAAACAGTATTATCAGGCAATGTAATGGTCAGATTTGAACCGGCATTGGCAACTGGTGCCTGATTCGGTAATACAACCTGCGGCAGAACCGTAACAAATACCTGATCTGAAGCAGTTGCACCATTGTTATCAGTTACAGTAAGCTGGAATGTATAAACCCCTGGCTGCAATCCCACAACAGATGGAGTAGCAGTATTTGAGTTATTGATTGTTATTGATCCTGGACCTGATACGGTTACCCAATTATAAGTGGTGATGGTTCCGTCAGGGTCATAAGAGCTTGAGCCGTTCAGTATTACTGAATTAGCCGGTGCCGTAATTGTTTGATTAGCTCCCGCATTCGCGACAGGTGGAATATTTGCGGCGGGTGCCACAATGATATTTACCAGGGCACTTGAACTTGCACCGCTATTATCGGTTACTGTTAACCGGTAGGAATACTGACCAGCTATTAAACCACTTAAGCTAAGTGTAGCTGTATTTGCTCCGCTTGCGGCAGGTGTATTTGGTCCGGAAACTCTTGTCCAGCTATATGAACTGATCGTACCATCCGGATCATATGAACCGGTACCATTCAGAGTAGTTGAATTAGTCGGTAAAGTCAGACTTATACTTGATCCCGGGTTAGCAACAGGTGGTATATTGGCAGCTGGATTCACTGTGATAATTACAGAGTCAGTTCCAGTTGCATTATTATTGTCCGTAACAGTTAAAGCAAATACATATACCCCAGCCTGAAGATTATTCAGTGTATTTTTCGCAGTATTTGAAAGACTGACTGTTGATGGACCAGACTTTTCTGTCCAAACGTAGCTTACAATATTTCCGGAAGATGCGCTCGAACCGCTTCCATCTATCGTGACGCTATTTGTAGGCAATGTAATTGTCTGATCCGCCCCAGCATTGGCAACCGGAGGTTGAGCCCCAGAGTTGTTTACTGTGATCTTAACGTTAGCCTTAGTACTGGCTCCACTATTATCGGTCACCGTTAGTTGAAAAGTATATACCCCTGCCACCATGTTGGTTGCAGTAGCTATAGATAAAGTACCTCCGAGAATAGTAGATGTGGAGGGTCCGGAAATCTGGGCCCATGAATATGAAACGATGCTTCCATCAGGATCGGAGGAAAGAGATCCGTCCAGGTTTGTACTATTGGTTGGAAGAGTGATCGTTTTACTTGTACCTGCATTGGCAACAGGAGGAATATTCGGTGCAGGATTCACGGTAACTGTAATGGAATCAGCATTGGTTGCTCCGCCATTATCTGTCACTTTCAAAGAAAATACATAGGAACCCTGTACCAAACCGGAAATAGCCGTGTTTGCACTTGTTGCAGCAGCGATTGTTGCTGTAGAGGGACCTGATATCTCGGTCCATGCGTATGCCGAAATAGTTCCATCAGGATCTGTAGATGCTGATCCGTTTAAATTTGCTACATTTGTTGGCAAGGTTATACTAATATTTGCACCCGCATTCGCAACAGGTGGTTGGTTTACAGGAGCGGAATTAACTATAATCTTAATGGTATCCATCGCTATAGCCCCTCCGTTATCCGTCACCTTCAGTTGGAATGAATACGAACCCGCCGTCAGATTATTCACAATCGTGTTGGCTGAGGTATTATTGACTATATTGAATTGAGCTGGGCCACTAATTTTAGTCCACAAGTAGCTTGCAATAGTACCGTCCGGATCACTAGATGCACTCCCATTTAACGTAACAGAATTTGTAGGAAGAGTGATCGTCTGATCGGGTCCAGCTTTCGCAACTGGCGGTTGATTCACGACCGCAGGATTTACTGTAATTTGAACTGTTGCGCTTCCTGTATCTCCGAGATTATCCGTTAGTAAAAGCTTATAAACGTAAACACCCTGAATCAATCCCGTAATATTTGTATTTGCAGTCGCAGGACTTGATATAGTTCCACCAGAAGGTCCGGAGGACTTTGTCCAGGCATAAGTTGTAATAGTTCCTGAGGCATCCGTTCCGGATCCTGTAAGTGAAACCGTGGATGTTGGTAAGGTAATAGTTTGATTTGAACCAGCATTTGCAACAGGTGGCTGATTTACAACAGCAGGGTTCACGGTTATCTGTACCGTTGCACTTCCAGTATCTCCCAGGTTATCTTTGACGGTTAGCTTAAAAACGTAAACGCCCTGGATCAGCCCGGTAATATTTGTATTTGCGGTCGCCGGACTCGACATTACACTGCCCGTAGGGCCAGACGATTTTGTCCAGGCATAAGAGGAAATGGTTCCGGACGCATCGGTTCCGGATCCTGTGAGAGAAACAGTGGATGTAGGTAAAGTTATAGTTTGATTTGAACCTGCATTTGCAACAGGTGGTTGATTTACAACAGCAGGGTTCACAGTAATCTGAACTGTTGCGCTTCCCGTATCTCCGAGATTATCCGTTAGTAATAGTTTATAAACGTAAACACCCTGAACCAGCCCGGTAATATTTGTATTTGCAGTTGTTGGACTCGATATGGTTCCACCCGCGGGGCCTGATGATTTTGTCCAGGCATAAGAAGTAATAGTTCCGGATGCATCGGTTCCGGATCCTGTAAGTGAAGCCGTGGATGTAGGTAAAGTTATAGTTTGATTTGAACCAGCATTTGCAACAGGTGGTTGATTTGCAGAACCCGCAGTAACGACGATATTACTTCTCAATAAATAACTTCCGTCTGTATTCCTGCCGTTGATGCTGAGTGGTAAAGGCATTGTATATCCAAGAGAATCCCTCAGTATTAAATATAAACTATAAGTGCCTGCTGCAAATCCATTTAAAGTATAGGTATCTGTTACAACATTATCAGATCCAGCAGGTAGAAACAATCTTGAATGGAAAGAAGAATTTCCTGTCCACACAACTGTTCCGGTACTTGTCCTAAGTTCAAATTGAGTTTTATAACTTCTGTATACGGGTGCAATACCAATATTTCTCCAGTTAAGAGTAATATTGAATGCACTTCCCAGTGCAGCATTGGTTGTTGTGCTTCCTCCATTTAAAGTTAATCTGTAACCGGAATTTAAAGAAGCCTGTCTGGCATTGGCAACGAATGTAGCATTTGAAGCATTTACGCTTGCCCAGTTACCATTGCCAAAATATGACATATGGTATTTTGTAACTTCTCTTGGAAGGTCCCCATAAGGAACATCAGAGGCATCATTATTAGGTTCACCTCCAATGGGTGCTACCTGCCATTGAGTTAATATCCCGGCATTACCATCTTCCGCTCCATCAAATCCTGGATCACCTAAATTATCTCTTCTCCATCCTATATGACCATAATTATTTGTTCTGGATAATACATAAGCAGAAGTAGCTGCCGGTGTTAAGCACGCGTTTCCTGGATCAAGAGAACCAAAACATATTACTAATTGATTGTTAGGAAATGCATTAGCCACTGCATCTATAATAGATCTCAGCGATGCATCAGTAGCTTTTCTACCTGTCGGTTCAGTACCGTACCAGGGATAAGTATTCCACTCACCAGTTTCTCCATAACCTCTTATATCTACGTACCCAATGGCGTTTTTATATGCCACACCATTATGTGAACCAGCTGCAATATGTGCAGCAAGTGCATTCATTAATGCAGTCCACCTGGCTATATAGTTAGGGCTATTCCAGTTTGGTATCCAGGAACCGTTGACATTTGAAAACCAGTCCTGGCTGTTAGTAGCTTCTGCCTGCATCAGCGTATGCAAATAAGCAGGATAAGTAATCTGACCAGCAATACATCCCGAACACATAGGCATAACTCCAAAGGAAAATAATTGCCCCGCATCAATAGCTGCATTAATCCTGGAATCGAAAACAGAAAAAGTATAAACCCCCAGGCCTCCAGGCTCAAGGTCAGCAGCCCATAGAAATCGGGAATACCATTCCTTTGGAACAGTATTGTTGGAAGGAATATAAGGATCATTACTGTTATCCCACGGCGAACCGTTCCATTGTTGCGCACCTCTTCCCGGAGAAATTATATCAGTACTGGTTGAGATTTGAGAAAATGACAACGCCGTTGTCTGTGAAAATCCGGAGATACTCCTTAAAATAATAAATAACAAGATTGCTAAAATTCGGCCGGATTGTTCTATACCTCTTCTGGAACATTGATTGTTCCTTGCTTTGTAGAATTTGATTCTCATAGCTCTTGATATTGGATTGACGGATGAAGAAAACTACGATTGGGGTTAGTATTCTTACAGTTTCATTGAGTCAAATTTCTTGCCAAAAACATATTCCAGAAATGGGAAAAGTACGCTAAATGTTTATTTCATAAGTAATTTGTTGATTACTAGGTTGTAAGAAGTAATCCACATTTGAGTATAAGTTTTTAAGATTAATTCTGAATAGTTTTTTCCACAAATGGGAAGATATGCAACGAAAAAAACTTATTAACAAGTGGATAAAAAAT
>DATHNR010000047.1:0-10260 GCA_035485835.1 Puia sp. | reverse complement strand
TCGATTGTAATAAATGCAGATAAGACGGTTCCGATCGACGATGTTGTTGCTGTGATGCGTGTAGCAAGGGAACTGGGTGCAAGAACAGTACTTGCCGTTGACAAAAAAGGCGTTCAATAAAATGAAAAGAAAAAAGGCCATTGGAACCATCCTGCTTGCAGGAGGAGCGACCGTAGTGGGTTTTAGCGGCTTTGAATGGTATTCCCTAACAAAAACTCCCGACAAAAATTACCTGCTTGGTAAAAAATCTCTGCTTGCAGAACTTGCAGAAACCATTATACCTGCAACAGACACACCTGGCGCGAAAGAAGCAGGGGCGGTAGAATTCATGATTCCTATGCTAAATGAATGCACGGATAATAAAACACTTAACAGATTTATCCGCGGCCTGCAGGACCTGGAAGAATATACACAATCCAAATATCATCGGGAATTTTCAGCATGCAGTCAGGAAGAAAAGGAAACAGTACTCAGTTGGGCTGAACAAAAATCGAAAGTCAGCAATTCATTACTGGACAAAATAAAAAGTAAATTCACGGGCCGGCCTTTTTTTGAAATGCTGAAAACTTATACCCTTTATGGATATTGTATTTCAGAAAAAGGAGCCAGTTTGGGAATGCATTATATTGCAGTACCCGGCAAATATTTGTCATGCATTCAACTGGAACCAAATCAAACATCCTGGGCCACCAAATAAACAACCATGGGCGATCAGGACAAGATTTACACAAATAGCAAAGGGCTTAAGCAACATCAGTTCGATGCTATTGTGGTTGGATCCGGCATCAGCGGAGGATGGGCAGCCAAAGAACTTTGTGAAAAAGGCCTGAAAACCCTGGTCGTTGAAAGGGGAAAGAATGTGATTCATGTAAAAGATTATCCAACCGCCATGAAAGCCCCATGGGAATTTCCACATGGCCTCTTCAATACTGTTTCAGATGAAACAAATGACCCTGTTTCTTCGCAAAATTATAATCCCGCTACAAAACAGTTTTATGTAAATGATCAGGATCATCCATACATACAGGACGATCCATTTCATTGGGTACGCGGATACCAGGTAGGAGGTCGTTCACTGACCTGGGGACGCCAGTGTTACCGGTTAAGCGATCTGGATTTTGAAGCCAACCTGAAAGATGGTTATGGAGTTGACTGGCCGATACGATACAAAGACATCGAACCTTGGTACAATTACGTTGAAGAATTTACAGGGATAAGTGGAAGATCAGAAGGACTCTCCCAGCTTCCGGATGGAAATTTTCTTCCTCCGATTGATATGAATTGTATTGAAGATTATTTTGCCGGTAAAATAACTGCCAATTATAAAGACCGTGTTGTTACACCTGCCCGTGTGGCAAACCTTACAAAGGGGTGGAAGGAGAGAGGACCTTGTCAGTACAGGAATCTTTGTGAACGTGGTTGTCCGTTCGGGGGATACTTCAGCAGTAACTCTGCAACGCTTCCTGCAGCTGCTGCCACCGGAAATTTATCTGTTGTTTTTGATGCGGTGGTTGCTGAAGTGATTTATGATGATAAACAAAAACGCGCAACAGGAGTCCGGGTCATCGATGCGCACACAAAAGAAGCAACAGAATATTATGCAAAAATTATTTTTCTGAATGCTTCTACGATTAATACTGCATCGATATTACTACGGTCTGTATCCTACCGTTTCCCTGACGGACTTGGAAATGATTCCAAACAAGTGGGTCATAATCTGATGGATCATTTTACCGGAGCCGGAGCCACCGGAAATTATGATGGCATGCAGGATAAATATTATTATGGCAGGAAGCCAGCTGGTATTTATATGCCAAGATTCAGGAATCTGAACAATGAAACATCTGTAAAAAATTATGTGCGCGGGTGGGGATACCAGGCCAGCGGCGCCAGGAAAATATGGGATAATACAGGATTGGAAACGCCCGGATTTGGCAAAGATTACAAAGAAAAAACATTAAGACCAGGGGAATGGACACTCTGGATTGGAGGATGGGGCGAAACACTTCCGTATTATGACAATCACATTTCTTTCGACCAGTCAAAGAAAGATCAATGGGGATTTCCGATTGTGCATATCCATTTTAAATATGGTGCGAATGAAAAAGCAATGAGTCAGGATATTCAGGAGTCAGCTGTTGAAATGCTGGAAAAATCCGGATTCAATAAAGTTCATGGATTCAACTATAATATGCCCGGAGGTTCGGCAATACATGAAATGGGCACTGTGAGAATGGGAAAGGATCCAAAAACTTCAGTGCTGAATGAATTTAACCAGGTTCACGAAGTGAAAAACGTTTTTATTTCCGATGGAAGCTGTATGACTTCTTCCGCCTGGCAAAATCCTTCACTTACTTATATGGCACTCACTGCAAGGGCCTGCGATTTTGCTGTTAATGAGTTGAAAAAAGGTAACATATAGATTGTGCTTTAAGAATGAATCCATTACCATTAGGTTATTTTCCTTGGCTGCTACCTATATTATTGGCAAATTGCTTACTATCACAAATTGACAATAACTGGTTTATCCGAAAGTTTTATCAATTGCTTTAAGCAATTTTAAGGATAACATAATGTATGACTGCATGAGAAGACATTTTGCCTTCATAATAATTTGTATTTTAAAAGGACAATTTCTTTCTGCTCAAATCATTGATTCGGCCGAACAAACCAATTGGACATTCCATTTCCAAATGACGGTAGTTAGTCAAAGTCATTCCGGTTTTTCAGCACCTTATAGTGGTACAAACAGTTTAAATAATAACGTCGAAACCGGAGCTACCAGCGTTACATCTACTTTATTTCTGGGAAGAAAACTTTGGACCGGCGCTGCAGTATATGTAAACCCTGAATTATCAGGTGGGAGCGGTTTAAGTGAAGCACTTGGAGTTGCAGGAGCATTAAATGGGGAAACATATCGTATCGGAGACCCCGCACCCAGTTTATCCATTGCGAGGGCCTACATTCAACAAAATATTCCTTTGGGTCATACGGAATATGAAAATGTAACGGAAGATATCAATCAGGTATCTGATAAGGTTCCTGTTAACAGGCTAACTATTGATGCAGGCAAGTTCGCGATTTCTGATTTTTTTGATAAAAATAGTTTCAGTCACGACCCCCGTACACAGTTTTTAAATTGGAGCCTTATGAGCAATGGTGCCTGGGATTATCCTGCGAATACAAAAGGCTATACATGGGGACTTGTGATTGAAATTATTAAACCGAGCTGGTCATTTGCAATTTCAACTGTGGCAGTTCCTAAAATCGCCAATCATCCGGAATTGGAATATGTTTTCGGGAAAGCACATTCCGAGACTGCAGAATTTGATAAGAAGTTAAATTTTAATGGAAGACATGGTGTAATTAGTTTTTTAGCAAGTTACACTGCATCAAGAGCTCCTTCATATCAGCAGGGTCTCACTGCATTAGCCGATGGAGATACAACTCTATTAAATGTTATCTCAGGCAATGCAGAAGGAACAACATATGGTGGGAAAAAAACAGGATTTTATCTGAATTTAGAACAGGAGTTGACCAGTAGTCTTGGAATTTTTGCCCGTATCGGATGGAACGATGGAAAGCATGCTTCGTGGGCTTTTACAGAAATTGACCAGACTGTTCAATTGGGAATATCTAAGAAAGGCATACCATGGAAAAGAAATGGGGATGTTGCGGGGCTGGCGGTGGTTGTAAATGGACTTTCCTCCGATCATCGCGCTTTTTTAAAAGCCGGCGGATATGGTTTTATTATTGGGGATGGTAAGTTGAATTACGGACACGAAAATATTTTGGAAACTTATTATAGTGCACAGCTTACACAATTTTTTTGGCTGACGGCCGACTATCAATTGGTGCTTAATCCTGCCTATAATAAAGATAGAAAGGGTCCGGTAAATGTTTTTGCTATCAGAGGGCATATCGCGTTTTAAATAAAGGCTTTTATCATTCTGTTATTTCCTGAAAAATCCTTCTTTAATTCAAGGGTAAATCCAATCTTTTCATACCATTCCATGATCTCCTTCGAAAAGTCGTGGTGTATTTCCAAAAATAAAGCGCCTCCCCCAAGCAATTTTTGGATAGCAATATCTCCTATAATTTTATAAAAAAGAATGGGGTCATCATTGGGAACAAAAAGTGCAAGTGAAGGCTCAAAATCCTTTACGTGTTTATCTAAAAATTCCTTTTGCTTTTCCGGGATATAAGGTGGATTGCTGATGATGATATCTACTGAAGCCAATGTAGACCATTGTACCGGATCCCTGATATCGCATAAAATAAAATCTACATCCGCTTTATTTATGCGACTGTTTTTATGTGCAATTTCCAAAGCTGCTGTACTGATGTCAAGGCCTGTGACATTAAAATCTTTTCTCTTTTTTTTAATATATACAGCTATACATCCGCTTCCTGTACCAATATCAAGAACTGAGGTTCCGGAATCCTTTGAAGAAGTATCCTTGATCAGCCAGTCGGCCAGTTCCTCTGTTTCAGGACGAGGTATAAGTACATTTTCATCAACAAAAAAAGGGTAAGAACCAAACCAGGCTTCACCAAGAACATATTGAACCGGGCGAAATTTCATTAGTTCATTGAGGTAATACTGAAATAATTCTTCCTGTTTTATTGAAAATGACCCGCTCTTATGCAGAATACGCAAACTTTTAGGCATTCCGGTGAGACGTTCCATGACCATTGAGCTGATGGAAGAAGCCTCCCTTTCATCATAGAACTCCGCAAGCGAAGAAATTAATAGCCTGTTTGCATCTTCAATTGTCATGCCGGCAAACTTACAATGATTTAAATTGCAGTCCATGACTTCACAGACGGCCATCATTTCAGAAATCTATGAGAATCTTTCCCAGGATTCATTCATGCAAAGATGCCTTCACCTGGCTGAATTAGGTTCAGGTCATACAGCACCCAATCCAATGGTTGGTGCCGTACTTGTTCATAATGGAAAAATAATAGGCGAGGGATACCATGAAATATATGGCGGCCCGCATGCTGAAGTCAACTGTCTTTCATCGGTGAAAGCAGATGACCGGCCATTAATTTCTCAATCTACTTTGTATGTTTCGTTGGAACCATGCGTGCATCATGGGAAAACGCCACCCTGCACAGATCTCATCATACGTGAAAAAATACCCAGGGTAGTGATAGGTTGCAGGGATCCCTTTAGGGAAGTGAATGGAAAAGGAATAGAAAAATTAATGGCAAATGGAGTCAACGTAGATTATCCGGCTTTGGAAGGATTGGCAAAAGAAAAAAATAAACGCTTTTTTACTTTTCATCAGCTAAAGAGACCTTATATTATTTTAAAATGGGCTGAATCTTCCAATCATAAAATAGGCGGAAAATCCAGAAATAAAATTAAGATATCCAATGATTGTTCGAATCGACTGGTACACAAATGGCGAAGTGAAGAAGCCGGCATCCTGATTGGAACAGAAACTGCTTTACTGGATAATCCGGAATTAACCAATCGATTATGGACAGGAAAAAATCCTATAAGAATTGTGCTGGATAAAGAACTCCGTCTTCCCGATTACCTGAATATATTTGATGGGAAGGTTCCAACAATTATTCTCAACGGGAAAAAGGAAATGAAATCAGGGGAACTGATATTTAAAAAAATTGATGGTGAACAAACAGATATTCCATCCATCTTATCCTCACTGCATTCTTTACATGTTTTAAGTATTCTTGTTGAAGGAGGTGCAAAATTGCTGCAGTCTTTCATTGATTCCGAACTTTGGGATGAAATCCGGATTATAACCAATACAGAAATGGTGATTGAAGGCGGGACCCCATCGCCTGATTTTAAAAATGCGAAACTTTTTGTGTCTGAGATGTTATCATCCGATACGATTTGCTACTACGGAAAGTGTTAGAGTGTGAGATTGTGAGAGTCTGTTTTTCATTCCCATACTCCCATACTCCCATACTCCCATACTTTCATGGTGTCGCCTTAGTATGATAATTATAAAAACCTTCCCCAGATTTTACACCGAGATTTCCGGCAGCTACCATATTTACCAATAATGTTGCAGGCGCATATTTGGGATTGCCGAAGCCTTCCTGCAATACTTTCATTATAGCGAGACAAACATCAAGACCTATGAAATCTGCCAGCTGTAAAGGACCCATAGGATGCGCCATTCCAAGTTTCATAACAGTGTCGATGGCTTCTGCTGAAGCCACACCTTCCTGGAGACTAATGATCGCCTCATTGATCATTGGCATCAGTATGCGGTTTGAAATAAAACCAGGATAGTCTTTTACAACACAGGGTGTTTTACCAAGCTTATTAGTCAATTCAATTATTTTTTCAGTAACATAACCGGCGGTTGCATAACCATTGATTACTTCCACCAGTTTCATTAGTGGAACCGGATTCATAAAATGCATTCCGATAACCTGGGTTGGGCGTTTGGTTACAGCTGCAATTTTTGTTATGGATATAGAAGAGGTGTTGCTGGCAAGAATGGCTTCAGGTGAAGCATATTCATCAAGCTCCCTGAAAATCCTGAGTTTGATATTTTCATTTTCTGTTACGGCCTCAATAATAAAATCAGCTCCCTGAACACTTTCCCTGATATTTTGAACAGGATGAATACGATTCAAGACATTGATCTTTTCTTCTATAGAAAGAATTCCTTTCTGCACCTGTCTGTCAAGATTTTTAGAAATGGTCGCCATGGCTTTTTCCAATTGTTCTGCGTTCAGGTCGACCAGGTAAACCGGGAAAGCATATTGGGCAAAAACATGGGCGATGCCATTTCCCATTGTACCAGCTCCAATGACAACAATTTTATTCATGAGCTAACATTTTCAGGCAAGGATACGAAGCTTCTCTCAAGTTTTTACCCTTATCTTGCAGCTCCTATGTATCCGAATTTATACTACGCAGTTAAAGACCTGTTTGGCATCGATTTAAAGTTCCTGCATTTCATAAACAGTTTTGGGTTTTTTGTAGCGCTTTCTTTTATCGGAGCCGCAATGGTAATTACGAGCGAACTGAAAAGGAAAGAAAGACAGGGCCTTCTTGAGGCAGAAGATGAAACGATTGTGGTTGGTAAAATGGCGAGTCCGGGCGAACTTCTGACCAATTTTTTAATTGCTTTTCTGTTTGGATATAAACTTATCGGTCTTTTCACTTCGAATTCCCAGCTAAACCAAAACCCTGCTGATTATATTTTTTCTTCTGCTGGTAACGGCTGGGCAGGACTCGTTTTAGGTTTATTTTTCGCCGGTTTAAAATGGTATGAAAAGTATAAACATAAACTACCGAAACCTGAAGAAAGAGTTATCAGGATATGGCCGCATGACAGGGTGGGGGATATCGTAATATATGCTGCTATATTTGGTTTCCTGGGGGCGAAGATTTTCAATAGCCTGGAGACCTGGGATGATTTTATTAAAAACCCTGTAGAGTCCCTTGTATCATTCAGCGGTCTTACTTTTTATGGGGGATTGATTGTTGCGGCCCTGGCTATCTGGTTATATGCCAGAAAGCATAAAATCGGATTCTGGTACCTGAATGATGCCGCTGCTCCTGCACTCATGCTTGCTTATGGAACCGGCAGAATTGGCTGCCAGGTATCTGGCGACGGCGACTGGGGAATACCTAACAGCGCATATGCAGTCGGTGAAAATCTGAAATCCATTCCCGCGACAGCACAGAATTTTCAAATCCAGCTTGGAAGAAATACGGACTATTTTATGAGTGAATTCCATTCACTGGATGTACCTCATTATGCCGTAAAAGGACCTTCATTTCTTCCAAACTGGCTTTTCGCATATCCTTATCCACACAATGTGATTGGCGCAGGTATCAAGATTCCCGGTTGTGCGGGACCTTATTGCAGCTACCTCCCTGTACCTGTTTTTCCTACTCCTTTTTATGAAACCATCGTTTGCATTGGATTATTCTTTCTCCTTTGGTCAGTTCGAAAAAAGTTCAAGGTACCAGGAACGCTGTTTGCATTTTATCTTATCATAAATGGGATCGAAAGATTTTTTATTGAAAAGATCAGGGTGAATACCCGTTATTCGATTCTTGGATTTCACCCCACCCAGGCTGAAATCATTTCTACCATGCTGATTATTGGAGGTGGGTTTCTGTATTACTATCTTAAAAAACATCAGCCTTCTCCTACTACGCCTAACGCTTAACGCTAAACGCTTAATGCAGAAATCTAAAGTTTGAATATTCCGCCAATTCCGCATTTCGCGAGGAACCAACTTAACCTAAAGGCAGGAATCCTCCACTGATCCGCAAATCCATTCACTTATCCCAATTATATCTCCGGGCTGAAACTTCTGTTACCAGGCTGCGTCCAATTCACAGATTTGAATTTTTCCGGTTATCAATAAAATTGGCCTTCCAACATAATGCATTGTTCTATATTATACTTAGTACTAATCTTTACACTGTAATAATCTAACCATAGTACCAACCTAACCAGAGATCATGAAAATCATTACTACACTGTTTTTGCTGATTTTTACAGGCTACTTAAATGCACAAACCCTTGTAAAAGGGTCAGTTCTGGAGGAAAACAAATCACCATTGGAGGCAGCAAGCATTTCTTTGATAAAAGGGAAGGATACCCTGCCTTTTAAAAATCAAGTGAGCGACAAGGATGGGAAATTTAGTTTCCCTTCCATACTACCCGGAAATTACTATATCCGGATATCAGCTATCGGCCATATCCCGGTGGATGGGGCTAATTTTACAATCACATCAGGAACGAAAACTCTTGAACTGCCTGTTATCAGCCTTCAAAAACAAAACAACGAGTTGGCTTCCGTTGCAGTAATGGGTAAAAAACCATTCATCGAGCAGAAATCCGACCGGATACTTGTAAATGTAGACGCCTCTCCAGCGAACGCAGGCACATCTGTCATGGATGTACTTGAAAAATCCCCGGGAGTATCAGTAGATAAAGATGGTAATATCAGTCTGAAAGGAAAACAGGGTGTAACCATTATGATCGACAACAGACTAACATATATGTCGGGAGCCCAGTTGGCTGTTTATCTTAAGAGCCTTCCATCTTCAGCCATAGATCAGTTGGAAATCATGAGTAATCCATCCGCGAAATATGATGCTGCGGGGAACTCAGGTATTATCAATATCAAAACAAAGAAAAATAAAGCCAAAGGTTTTAATGGATCTACAACTCTTACTTACACCCAGGGCAAATATGCAAAACCCGGCGGCAGCCTTAACCTGAATTATCGCGTTAACAAGTTCAACATTTTCTTTAATGGTGGGTATACTTACTGGCAGGGATTTCAACAACTTGACATAAATAGAAACTACCTGGATCCGGGAACAAAGAATATCAATTCTATTTTTACGCAGAGTACTCATATGAAATTTCTTTCACCAGAACTGAATTTAAAATTGGGTATGGATTATTTCCTGGACAGCAAAACCACACTGGGGGTAGTATTCAGCGGATACCAGAATGATGAAACCGATGTTTCTCAAAGCTATATTGCTTTAAAAGATGCAAATAATGTTACAGACTCACTTGTACAATCGTTTGGAAATATCCATGGCATTTGGTCCAATGGTACGGTGAACCTGAACTTAAGAAGGCAGTTTGATTCAACCGGCCGCGAACTTACTGCGGATGCAGATTATATTTATTATAAATCCGGAAGCAATCAATTGTTCCAGAATTATACTTATGATCCGGATATGAATTTGTTATCATCCAACACATTGAGCGGTGATCTCCCTTCAACAATTAATATCTACAGTTTTAAAACCGATTATACACTTCCATTCAGGAATGATTTCAAGTTGGAAGCAGGATTGAAAACAAGTTTTGTCGCAACAGATAATAAAGCAAATTATTATGATGTAACGGGAGAAATATATGTACCTGATACCACCAAGACGAATTACTTTGTATATCATGAAAATATAAATGCAGCCTATATCAGCCTGACAAAAAAATATGGTAAATGGAATTTGCAGGCCGGCCTCCGGGTAGAAAACACTAATTACGACGGACACCAGTATGGAAATATTTATACTGTTAACAACAACGATTCTTCATTCAAAAAATCATATGTAAATGCATTCCCAACTGCCTATATTACTTACGATCTTAACAGTAATAATTCATTCAATCTGAATTTCGGTAGACGTATAGATCGCCCCGATTATGGTGACCTGAATCCTTTTTTATTTTTCCTGGATGAATATACCTACCAAGCAGGGAATCCATATCTCCAACC
>DATHNR010000046.1:0-2723 GCA_035485835.1 Puia sp. | reverse complement strand
AAATTAACAGATTCTAAAGGGAGTTTTGAGTACCTTGGCTTTTGAACCAATCCTTATAAGTGTTTTATTATAAATTTAAGAATACTTGGCCTGTTGTTATTCCTTCCAATCCTTGTCCAGGCCCAACACATTGTTTATTCCGAACCTGAACAGGACGATACACGCAAAACAGATTTTGAAATTATTGGCCGGATTTCAGGGAATGTCCTGATTTTTAAGAATAACCGTACTACGAGCTCCATTTCAATTTATAGTACGGAAATGAAGCTGATTCAAAGGATTCAACTCCCTTTTTTACCGGAAAAATATACGAATGTTGATTTTGTACAATACCCGGACTTCTTCTATATGCTGTGTGAATACCAAAAAAAGAATATCGTTCATCTGACAGCATATAAAATGGATGGCCAGGTCCAGACTATGGGTGAACCAATTGAGCTGGATACTACCCAGGTAAGTGGTTCGAATAATGGTAAGATATATACCAATATTACAAGTGAGGATAAACAATGGCTGATGGCCCTTAAGATCAATACTAAAAATCCGAAAACCTATACTTTCACATCTTTTCTTTTCAATAAAACCCTCGAGTTACAGGACCGGCACCGGATTCCCATGCTGGTGCAGGATCGTGCAGACATGTTTACAAATTTCGAATTGGACAATGATGGCCAGCTTGTATTTACGCGCTTTGCACGAACGGGCAGTGGCGAATACCTGACCCATGTTTCATTTGTTATGAAAGGACCCGCTGCCGATACTTTTGCAATTCGTGATGTGGGAGCCACTGATCATATCCTTGATGAATTAAAACTTAAGGTTGATAATTACAATAAGAAATATATTCTTTCAGCATTTTATTACACACAAAGGCGGGGAAATATCGAAGGACTTTACACAGTAATCTGGGATAAAACATCCGATTCCAAACTAAAGGATGCCGTAACTATTTTCAATGAAGATTTAAGGACGCTCGCTAAAAGCTCCGAATCAAATATGAAGATGGCATTTAACGACTATTTTTTAAAGAGAATTGTACCCAAGAAAGATGGGGGTTACCTTGTAATTTCAGAATCTGAGTTTACTACAAGCCGCGGGTCTGCATTTAGCAGGTCAGACTATTTATATGGACCCATGAGTCCAATCGACTATTATTCTCCCTATTATAATCCATATTCACCTTATAACCGATATGGGATGGGAACAGTCAACAGGTACAGTGCCGAGAGTATTTTGGTACTGTCTTTCGACAAGAACAGTAATATGGAATGGAGTAATGTGATTCCGAAGAGTCAGTTTGACGATGAAAGTTCAGCACTGCTCTCTTATCAAACCATGAATACCGGGGGAGAATTACATTTTTTATACAACCAGGTTGATAAAAGAACTATGTTGCTGATGGATCAGAGCATATCAGCAGATGGAAAAATTACAAGACTGCCTACCTTTCACAACCTCGATAAAGGATATACATTTATGCCCCGCATAGGAAAACAGGTGTCGAGTAATCAAATTGTAATACCTTGCCAGTACAGGAATTATCTTTGCTTTGCAAAAATAGATTTTTAAAACCCCGCAGGTGATCGGTATTTTCAAAAAAAAAGCATCCACCAATGCTTTAATACTCTTCCTATACGCATTGGTTCTGAAGTTTTCACTTTTCCTGCATCCCTTTTTACCGGTATTGCATGCAGAAGACAACTATTTATATCGATTTGTATTAACAATTCTCGGAGCTCTTTTCGGCCACTCTCCTCTTCCATATTCGATACTTAGTTTTATCATTTTGTTTTCGCAGGCGACCCTGCTTAACAGCATTTGTAACTATCATAAGATGCTGCCGCATGCCAATTATCTTCCCGGTATGTGTTATATCCTGGTGACATCATTGTTGCCTGACTGGGGTCATTTCTCGGCTCCGCTCCTGATAAATTCTATCATGATCTGGTGTTGGTACCGGATGGTAGCATTATATAATAGTCCTAGTCCGATCGCTTCTATTTTCAATATCGGCGTTTTCCTGGGGCTTGCTACCCTGCTGTATATTCCGGCTATTGCATTTTTACTGTTATTGTTTTTTTCGTTGCTTATCATGCGTCCATTCAGAATTCAGGAATGGTTCGTAGGTTTCATTGGATTTACTTCTCCTTATTATTTCCTCATTCTGATACTTTATTTTGTTCATCAGTTACATTGGAATAACCTGGTTCCTCATATTAGTTTCACATTTCCTTCCTTCCCAGGATCCATTTGGGTAGTTGCAGCCATGAGCCTGCTGGTGATTCCCTTTATAATTGGAGGAATTTATGTTCAGAATAACCTGAATAAAATGCTTATTCAGGCCAGGAAAAGCTGGAGCCTTCAGCTTGCTTTTCTGGTAACAGCAGTCTTTGTAATAATTATCAATAAAGCCGGCTCGTACGAGAACTGGATTGTAACTGCCATGCCTTTTGCAGTTTTTCATTCGGCCGCTTATTATTATCCGCAGAATAGGTTTTTAGCAGGACTCCTCCACTGGCTTTGTTTTAGCGTAGCCATTGTCATTAATTATTTTGTATTAACATAATTAGGTTTTGGGTTATTGGATATGGGTTATGAGATATGAGATATAAGATATGGGATATGGGTTATGAGATATGAGATGTTGTCAACTATTTTTAAATACGATGAGTAGAATAAATAAGTAACTTATATTCCATATCCCATATCTTATATCTCATATC
>DATHNR010000045.1:0-3178 GCA_035485835.1 Puia sp. | reverse complement strand
GGTGAATTCCTTTCTCCAGGAAAAGAAAATTCATTAGCCCAAGCATGGTTTCTTTTGCATAACCTTTTCTATGATGTACGTGAGAAATGGTGATTCCTGTTTCCGCAATTCTTGAATCTGACTGATGAAGGTAAATGGCACAATCTCCCACGAGTTGCTGACTGCTGATATTTTCAATCCCATACTGAATCCATTCGCCGGGATAAATGTGTAATTTATTTTTATATTCTTCTATAAAGGATTTAGCCTGTTCAATATTGAATGTATTAAACCCCTGGTACTTTGTGATATCCGGATTGGAGCGATATTCATGAAATGCTTCCAGATCAGATTCTCTCAGATTTCTGATTTTTAGCCTGGGTGTTGTAAATAAAACGCTCATTTCTTAGCTTTTCTGCTGGCTACGATAGGTGCGAAGGGTCCGTATTTGTGCTGTTCTGAAGGAAAAGAATCAGCGAAGGGTCCATCTGGCAGATCAACCGGTTTCAATAAAACAATTGGCCAGTCCTGTTTGAATTTTTTAATGGTTCTTGGCTGGCTGTTTACAAAAGCAGCAATATCCCAGGCTTCTTCAGTGGTTAATTGTTCATTTATATAACTACTGCCATAAGGCATATTATCTTTTATGAAGCTGGCAAACTTCGATAAACGAAACAGCCCTGCCGAAGTATTATAACTATGTTCACCCCAGAGTGGAGGATATAAATAACCATTTACAGAATCTGGTTTCCCTTCACCATTCATGCCATGGCAGAGTTGACATTTTTTTGAATATAAAACCTTTCCTTTCCCCGGATCTGCAGCACGTTCTATATATGCCAGAATTTCCAGCCCTGTGCCCGGTGGCTTCTTTCCTTTTTTTACGTCTTTCCCAACCCATCTTATGTAAGCATTCATGGCTTTCATCTCCACACTGTTACTATCGGGAGCCATGCCATTCATGCTTCTTTCAAAACAATCCGTAATGCGCTGATTGATGGTTTCTGTATTTCCGCGCCTGTCGCCAAATCGGGGATAAAGAGAAGCGACACTTCCGAAATTTCCAGCCCATGCCCTTGTACCGGCATCGAGGTGGCAGTTCTGACAATTCATTCCATTGGAATTATGCCCCATACTGCCGCCAGGTCCAAAATACCTGGCGGTTGAACTGATAAGCTTTTTACCGTATCTGATGAGTTGGCCAGAATCATTTGCAGGTATGCTATTGGAATCAGGTGCAGCCCATATGGGCTCCTTTGTCTGCAAAATAGAATTTTGAATTTTTGCAGCAGCCGGTACCGAAGTTTTTCCTTTTCGCCAAATCCAAAAAAATACAAGCAATACCAGCAGAAAAACTGAACCGGTCAGCCATTTGCGCGCCATAGGATCCGATTAATTAAATTCGGTTCCACTTTCAGACATAACAATAACCACAACCGTGTTCCTGTGCCCTTCCTACTGCGTAGACTCCTGACGGCATAGGTGGAATGCCGGGTATCAGGTTGTCCTGCCACTCTTTTAAAACTGTTGCAGGTTGCTGATTTGTACTTCCTGCTATAACAGCACTGAAAACGGTGAGAGCCATATTACAAACACAAAACATGATTCCCATGGATTGCAATTCAGGAATACCCAGTGTAACATTGCCCAGACCTGGTGCAGAAAAATCATCCGCCTTGGGCTTCCAGAATGGATTTCTGACAGCTGGAGCTTTCGTTTGGGGATCCATGACTTTTTGCATTTCTCCTAATTTGTATTTAGCCCACATGTCATCCTGCAATCCATAGAGAAACGCACTGTGTCGCAAAACAACCACCGCTGTGCAGTCTTTTTCAGATGCGCCGGTGGCTTCGTTGGTCATGTAATAGATTTTTGGCCACGCGAAGGGAAATATTTCCTTGGGTTCTGTGCAATCGAATACAATGCGATGTTTGCCTTTAATACCTTTAAACCAATCATCCGGATCAGGGGCATTTCCGGTGAAATTGTGTATGCTGTCATTCGCTTTGGCCGGGTTTACCAGGGAGGCGACACCCATAAGTGCAGCTGCACCGGTTACCTTACCTAAAAAATCCCGCCTGTTGGCAGGTTTTATGAATTTTTGCTGAGACATGAGATAAAGTTTTAATGGTTAAATCCGGATGGATAAAATAAAATCTCCGGTTAGCAAACCTAGTCCGGTATAGGATGATTTTTATTGGAAAAAAGTGACAAAATCTAAGCCTGCATGATTTTTTCGAAGCCAGTCTTTAAGGAGAAATAATTCTGTGGCAATCCCCCTGTCAGTGATTTGAATTCATTGATAAAATGACTCTGATCGTAATACCCAAATGCGTCAGCCAGTTGTCGCCATTTTACATTCAGATTGGATTCAATGAAACGAATGACTCCGGCAAAACGCACCAGCCGGGAATAAGTCTTGGGAAACAGTCCAACCTGTTCAAGAAAATGTCTTTCCAGGGTTCTCTTCGTAGTATAGGTTGCCAGTTCAAGTTCTCTGAGGGAAATATTTCCCCTGGATATTTCAATAAGTCTTATGGCTTCATCAATATTCCTGTCTGTCTTTTTCAGATCCTTCTGTAAGTAATTTATTAAAAAAGTGTCTGCCAGTTCAATTTTACCAGACAGGGAAGTCTTTTTTAATTGATCTGTAAGATCGATAAGTGGATTGCCTAAAAACTCAACCGCATCCCGGGTTTGGTTACTAAAATAATGGGCGGGGAGTTGAAAAATTTTATAAAATCCTCCCGGCTTAAAATTGATGATCATTTTCTTCATCCCTGAAAAAAATCTTACATGACAGACACCATCATTGGGACCTTCAATAAAATGTTGAGAAGTGAATGTTGAATGGTTGCAATCGTATACCGTATTTCCCTCGTCCAGACCAAGAACAAGGTTTTGCGTAGTATGGGGAAGCAGACTGTTTTCGGCATAACTGCCTTCCTGCTGATCCGTTGAAACGATCAGGTAGGAATCAACACAATGCCTGAGCAAAGGATGAGGGTTAAAAGATTGCACATGAAACATATCTGCAATTGCTATGAAGCTACTATATTAGTCAGTAATTAGAAAACATTTTTATGAAGAAGATATGGTTTATCGTCACTTTTTCAGGACTGTATTCCCTTTGCAGAGCCCAGGTGCCCGTTAGTAAAGAACCCCGTCACCATGATATATTGGAAAACAGTCATATCCG
>DATHNR010000044.1:0-2903 GCA_035485835.1 Puia sp. | reverse complement strand
AATCATTCCGGAAAGCTCCAGCACCAGTTCCTCCCTGCTCATCTTTAGCTGGTGACAGCAATTCAACAGATGATATAAAACATCTTTTGAATCCAGATATTCGAAATGCTGGATAAGCTGAAGCTGCCCGCTTTTACAAACCATCAGCAGCATTTTATCCGGATAAAAGAATGCTTTCATGTAAGAAGGATCTTCTTTCGCCGTGAACATTTTAAAACACTTGAGCTGAAGACTATAAAAATGCCAGAACCGGGCATTCTGAAATTTTTCCTGCATCAAAAAATGAATCCGTGCAGGAACACGGTAAACATTATGAAATTCAAACCATGGAATTTTTTCATCCAGCACGAGGTCACTGCTCAGATCTCCATAAATCAGGTCAGTAACCGGCCTTTTCATATCAGCACCAAAAAATTT
The DNA here is from genome assembly GCA_035485835.1 of Puia sp. GTDB lineage: Bacteria > Bacteroidota > Bacteroidia > Chitinophagales > Chitinophagaceae > Puia. The sequence goes on along the minus strand of DATHNR010000044.1, from coordinate 2,486 downwards.
TTCAGGGATCAGGTTACTCTCGGGGAAATTATAAACGAGGAAGGTTTCGCTCGCATCAAACCTGCTTAAAATAGGATCCGTTTCCAGAATACCCCGAACAATGGTTTCGGGTTCGTTGGTCTTAAGTTGTGGCCATTGAAAAACCTTGATTGCGACTGGACGCATACCGCGGACATTCAATAAAACAAATATCAGCGAGGAGGCGCCTACCTCGATCAGCAGGCGGCACTGAGTGGGATCCTCGGCATGGGGATTTTCATTATGTATATCAAAATCGGGTCTGATGTTCATAAAACGGATCGCAATAATACTACAATTTGGCGGATGGACGGACGGATTATTGCCATTCAGTAAGTAACTGCCGGGCAATTACTTTTATTCTGATATCGTCATAAATCAGGTCCGGCATACCTAAAAGTGCCCGCAGGTATGCAATCGCTTTTTTATCCTGACCCATTCTGTGATAAGAACGCGCCAGCTCATAATAATTCAGAATAAAACCCGGATATAAAGAACGACTCTTTTCAAAGTCAGCTATGGCATCTTCCAGACTCGCCTCAGGTAGTTTCCCATAAAACATCCTGGCGAATGATCTTTCAGCCATGCTGAGGTCACTCACATCATAATTCCACCTACCAAGTATATGGTAAGCCCTGAAATTGGAAGGATCAAGACGTATAGCATTTTCTGCATAATGTTTTACATCTTTCGCCATGATTACACGCTCCCTGGTTGTAGATACCCTGGATATCCTGCCCAGCGCAAATGCCATGGCACAATTTGCTTCTGATGAATTTTGATTTACGCCCAGTGCTGCAGCTGCATAATTTTTAGCTGCAATAAAATAGGGACGCATTTTTTCTTTATCGGTCTGTCTCGCTCCTATCCTGGAACAAAGTTCACTGCATTTCCAAAGTGCCAGCAGGTTACCGGGTTCGTACTTTAATACTTCAGCATATTTTAGAAAAGCTTCATTTTCATGTAAAGAGGACTCCTGCTGCTGTGCTTCTTTCAGGAGTCGATTGACATCCTGAGAAAATAACAGGCATGGAAAGCCTAAAAAAAATAAGGTAAGCAGTCGAAGCATAATGAATACTTACTTAAATGAACGATGCATCGTAACTCCTACCTTACCGACAAAATGTTCTATGGGTGCCTGCAATTTAAAAACGCTGATTCTGACTTCGGATACGGCCGGATATTGATGTTTGATGTTTAAGATAATACCCTGGCAGATTTTTTCCAAAAGAAATACAGGTTCCTTCATTTTTTCCTGCACAATCTTATATAAATTAACATAACTGATGGTATCGGCGATCTTTTCGAAGACGTAATCAGAATCGGGATAAGAAACACTGAGGTTTACTTCGAAGGAATTCATGACCTTTCTCTCTTCTTCATAAATTCCATGGTGTTCATAAAAAATCAGGTGCTGAAGTTCAATTGTAATCATAAAATAATTTGATTCGCCGGCAGGCGGATCTTTTTTGATCCAATAAAATCTGATTTATTTTATAACCGCCAGATCTATTTGCTGTTCTGCTATTGTTGGATCTTTTTCCTGGAGAGAAAGCCAGCGCTCTGCATCCAGGGCGGCCATACAACCACTTCCGGCTGCTGTTACAGCCTGCCTGTAAATTCTGTCCTGCACATCACCTGCTGCAAAAACACCTTCAATATTTGTTTTAGAAGTTCCGGGTACTGTTTTAATATAACCCGTTTCATCCATCTTCAGCCATTCTTTGAAAATGGCTGAATTGGGTTCATGCCCGATGGCCACGAAAAATCCGCTGACCGGAATGGTTTCTGTTTTTCCATCTTTTGTGTTTTTTATCCGGACTCCGTTTACTTTATTGTCTCCAATGATTTCTTCCACTTCGGTGTTCCAATATATTTTAATATTGGAAGCTTCCCGGATGCGCTTCTGCATGATCTGTGATGCGCGCATCTGATCCCTGCGAATCAGCATATGTACGTTTGTGCAAAGTTTGGAAAGATATAATGCCTCTTCCGCGGCAGTATCACCGGCTCCCACAATGGCTACTTCTTTCCCCTTGAAGAAAAATCCATCGCATACTGCGCATGCGCTGACACCATATCCGTTGAGTTTTTCCTCACTTGGAAGTCCAAGCCATTTTGCCGTTGCACCTGTTGCTATAATTACTGAATCGGCTTCGATCAGTTTTTCATCGTCAATCCAAACCTTGAAAGGTTGTTTTGAAAAATCCACTTTGGTTGCTATGCCATAACGTAGATCCGCTCCCATACGGGCAGCCTGTTTTTCAAAATCCACCATCATTTCCGGCCCCTGAACACCATTAGGATATCCGGGGTAGTTCTCTACCTCCGTAGTGATCGTCAATTGGCCGCCAGGCTGAATACCCTGGTATAACATGGGTTTGAGATTTGCGCGTGCAGTATAAATAGCCGCGGAATAACCTGCAGGACCCGATCCGATAATCAAACAATGAACCCGTTCTGTTGAT
>DATHNR010000043.1:0-16295 GCA_035485835.1 Puia sp. | reverse complement strand
CTGTAAAAAATTGATGGAATACTCTGCTGTAACAAAACCCTGGGCTACTGCTTCCTCTACCGCTAAGTTCTTTTTTAGATTTTCCTCCTGCAGGGTTTTTATTCCTTCCAGCTCAGATAATTCAGAAACCAATTTGATCCTTATCATATTGCAAAAAGTAGTCTGCTCAATTCAGCTAATTTATGCAGACCTATCTTATTATTTCCCAAATTTCCAACCTGCATATATTTGAAAAAGATTGGATTTTACATTTACAGTTGGAACAAAACTTGGCGGTTCAGAGGGTGAAGTCGTGCTGGGAACACTGTAAAGATTGGTCAGGCTGAAATTTATTCTTGCGCCCACGAGTAATCCCATAAAAGGATGTACTTCAACTCCACCGCCAATGGCGAATTGAAAGCGGTTATAATAATTCAGGATCTGATTATATTGTCCGGACATTCCCGGAATCGAAGTACTGCTGCTATCGGCCGTTGCATTGATGAGATATGCCATTTCTTCTCCAAAATAAATTTGAAAAAACTTCGTGATATTAATACAAAAATATGATGGCAACATAATATACTGGAGATTAACTTTCCCTGTAACGCTGCCCGTTGAATAATCATATCCCTGTTTAGAATAAATGAGTTCTGTTTTGTTGCCAATAATCTTACTATAAGGAGTTGTAAAAAAAACGCCGACATTAAAACCAGAACTGGCCTGACTGTTTATAGAAGAAGCGCTTGTAACGTTTGTGTAATTCCAGCCTGCTTTAAGGCCGATCTGTGCAATGCCAAGGCAGGGACTTGCTATTAGCAAGAGGAGTAGTAGCTTTTTCATTTTGTTAGGTTTAAGGTTTAAAATTGTTTGGTTTAAAAGTTACAATTTCCTTTTCATTTTTGATCAGTTGCAGACCATATTTTAAAATAAACTTTCGTTGAAGGGTATATAAAAAGTAGGGATTAAAGGGTTAAAATACTGTGTGAAATAATTTGGAATGCTAATAACCTTAGCATAAATTTGACAATAAATGACAAGTCAATAAATGTAAAATGTCGAATCAGTTCGGGGATAAAATAAAAATTCTAAGAGAAGAAAGTCAATTATTGCAACGTCAGGTAGCCAGTCAATTGGATATGGATACTTCTATGCTTAGTAAAATAGAAGGCGGGGACAGGAAAGCAAAAAAGGAACAGATAACACAATTTGCAAAGGTTTTGAAAGTGAATGCTGACGAACTTCTTACACTATGGTTAGCTGATCAGCTTATTGAAGTTCTGGAGGGTGAGTATCTGGCTTTAAAGGCGATACAGGTTGCTGAAGAAGAGGTTAAATACAATGCCAGGAAAAAGAAATAAGATAATTCATTCGAAATAGTCCAAACTCCTAAACTATGAATAAAATATTCAGGGAATATTCTAATCCGGCATTGTCCAATGTTATAAATAAAATCGTTTCTATTATTTCTCCGGAAAGAATTTATTTATTGTCTGTTATTCATGGGGCTTAAAGATGGTTTTCCGTGGAGCGTTGAAAAAGAAATCAAACTTTTCAAATGTTTGCAGAAGGCTTATTCAGGGAGTAGGTACAATCCGGATTTTTCGAGCAAAAATGAAAAGATATCCATATTATTTTAAAGGGTTAACAAACTATTGATTTTATGTCGGGGCATAATACGAACAATATTAATCACTGCCTGAATAGGCTGATTTTGACAGAAATGAAAGATCCGGATAAATTAGACCCCTATATTATTCTGCGGGAAATCTGTGACTTTGAAAATTTACAGGAAATGAAAAAGTTATTTCGAAAATGTTGCAAGGTATCCCTATCCGATAAATATATATGGGATGAAGGAATTCCGGGAAACCTGCTTTACATCTATGAGCAAATGGAAAAATTAATAGAGTCCTGCTATCTTATTTATATTAAAAAGGGATTTAAAAAAAAGCTATCAAAAAAAGCTCAGCAGCAGGATTTAAAAAAAGGTAAGGATCATCCTGAATTGCCGGCTTCATTAAGTCTGGCTGAATTTGCGAACCCTGGGATCGTAATCAATGATTATTTTGAAACTTACAGTTTATTGGAATGGAAACAACTCCTTCATTCCTGGATGGAAGCCGGACTTTCTAATTATAGTGTTTTGGAAAATATTAAAACAAAGGATTTGTTACCATACGTTTATGGCATGGAGAAATTGCTGGAGGCTGCCTATCGGATTGTTGATATTTCAATCAAGAAAAGCTAGTTCTGTTTCGTTACTGCCAACATAGGATGAATCTCATAACTGCAAAGTCCGTTAGCCGGATCATTTGCTACAAGCCTTTCCAGAACTGAATTTTCATTTACCCCGACAACTGCGATACCATATCCGCCTTTAGGGTCCAAAACCGGTCCCAAAACAATTACTGTACCATCGCTAACATAGGGTTTCCAATAAACAACATGTTCCTGCATGATCTGTCGCTCTTCCGCCGTCATATCAAGAGTGAATGAAAGGCGGGGTGGAACTAATTTGAGAAAGAAATATTTTATATCCGGCATGAAGTTATTTTTTTAATAATACAATCTTTGATTAAAAATAGCGGATTTTTAATTTCAGGAGGTCTAATTGCAAGTAATTCATAACTTCCCATCTAAATAAATGTAATCAATGAAACTTACTCCAGTCTGCATTTTAATGTTCATCGCTCTCATTTCCTGTGAATCAAATAAAAACTCTGAAACTACGGCAGTACCGGTAAATCCAATGATTGGGACCTGGCAATTGATTTCGGGGACAACCATTCAGGGCAAGGATACGGCTGTAACAGACTATACAAAGAATAAGAAATTTCTAAAAATTATCAATGGCTCCTATTTTTCTTTTGTAGGCCATGACCTGACAAAGGGGAAAGATTCCATGGCTTTCTATTCTTCAGGTGCGGGAACATATACGCTAACGGACAGTCTTTATACTGAACACCTGCAGTTCTGCAGCGACCGGGCCTGGGAGGGAAATGATTTTTCTTTTACTATTTTAATTCAAAACGATACACTGACACAGACGGGTGTTGAGAAAGTAGAGAAAATAGGTGTCAACAGATTAAATATCGAAAGGTACGCGAGGGTGAAATAGGAATATACATTCGTCAGATAGTCCTATTTTGGATTGGATATATTTTTCAAACGATAAATTTTGCCATCCGGTTTCGTGAAAACATACATTTCTCCTTTTTGATCTTTACCAAAGCGCAGATCCACGCGGTTTTGTCCGCAGAGTGCCCGAAGTGTTAACCGTTTGCCATTCAGGGAGACAAACCATTCTTTAACCCTGGGAAGTTTATCTGAATTCAATTCGGATAAATTTATATAGAACAACCTGCCTGAAGGGATATCGCCGAATAAATATTTACCTCTGAGTTCCGGAATAGCTTTTCCTTCATATTCAAATCCTCCTTCAATGGCATTGCCTTCATCGTGGTCGAAAGCAGCTACCGGATAAGTGAAATGAAAAACACTGTCATTTGCTGGTAGAGGATATATTTTATTTATATCCCTGTCAGCATGCATGGAAAATCTCCCCTCACGGACCGGCCATCCATAATCATGTCCTTTTAATACGATATCAATAGCTTCAATATTGGCTTGTCCTATATTGGTAGCCAGCATCAGCCCATTGTGTGTCCATGTGATCCGATTGGGATTACGGAATCCATCTGCATAGATTTCGCGGACTGTATTAGGATCGGGATTTTTTGCGAAAGGATTTTGTTCAGGAATACCATATTGCCCATTGGCACTGTTTCTTCCCATAGGATTAATTCTTAAAATACTACCCCATATTTTATCCGGATGATGTGTAAGAAATGAGAATCCATTTTCTGCACTTCCACCATCACCCACTCCGATATAAAGATTTCCGTAATCCTCCTGTCCCGGTTTTGCCATCGGATTAAAAATTATTTCCTGAACACCATGAATTCCGGAAACCATATCGATCCGCATCAATTCCCTGCATGTTCCTTTAAAAACAGGAGCCATCGGATCTGAAATTTTCCATTCACAGAGCACCCATTGAAGTGTTTGCTTGATGGAATCAGCTATTGGGAAGTCTGCTTTTTTTGAATGAGCCGCTTCACTATGAGTCGTATAAAAAATCCCATTATGAATATAATCGGGATGAAAAGCAAAGGATCCGAAACCTGTGGCTAATCCGGGTTGATTAATAAAATCCGGTTTCCATTTCGAAATATCAAGCCATGTTTCCGGTTTTTGATTTACCAGCTTATATAATTGACCACGCTGATCCAGTATGAACCATGTTTTTAACGGACTAACCCAATCCATTTTGCTGATACGGGTAAGAGGTTGTTTATCACTACTCGGGGGCAATTGGTTGAATTGCTCCAGGTCTATTTGAATATTGGAGGCTTCAATTTTTTCAGGAATCGGATCCTTTATGGAGAAGGGATCATCTTTTTCTTTTTTGGTTCCCCTCCTGGTTTGCAAAAAAGAAATCAGATGATCGATTTGTTCATCTGTGATCGCAGTAAATGAAGGCATCAAAGAATGATATGCATCAAAGATTTTTTTTGCATGTAGATCACCCGATTCAATCATCTTTTTAGGTTCACGGATAAAATCCCTGAGCCAGTCTACGGAGTCTGTTTCTGTAATACCCGATAAATTGGGACCAATTCCATTTTGATGAAAGCCATGGCAGCCGCTGCAGTTTTGGTTAAACAGAACCTGTCCTCGCGCAATAGACAGGGAGTCGGTTGAGATTAATTTCGTTGTATTACCCGGACCGCAGGATGGTACAACGGAAGCGATCATTCCGGTAATGATAAAGGGAAAAATAAGTTTTTTCATCTGATAGTAATCGATAGCCTAAGATACTGAAACAGATCTTAAGTTAAATTGAGCTGACAGCCGGGATGGTTACCGTATCAATTAACAAAATTTTCATCCTGCAGCGTTTACATTTTGAATGTTTTAGCGTCTCATATATAGAACCTAAACCTACTTATATGGAATCAAATTCTACGCAACAGGAAGTGCTGCTCAGCACTACTACACAATTCGCTCACAGACAATGGTCTGATAAAGACGGAGAAGGAGTTTCAAACCTGAATGCAAAAGAAAAGCTTGAAAAAGCCTGCTGGGATGGATTAGTAAAAGAGATGATTCCAGAGTTGAATATAGCCCTGGATTCAAAGAAGAAGCTCTGGCTATGGCGTGTACATGAAACCCGTTCTTTCCTGGCTTTGGATTTTTATGAGTATCCAGGTCCAAAGGAAATAGAAGTTTCCATTGATCCATATCTTTTTATGTGCGCACTTAGAGAAAATTAGCCAGTAAACATCTCAGCTTAAGAGAATGCGAATGCCAACGAGGCCAAGGCAAACGGCCAATACACGTATGATGGTAGCACTGTGTAATTTATGAGAGAGCCACGCACCAATCTGTGCACCCGGCACTACGCCTATGATCAATCCGATTACCATATGCAGGATTTTCGGATCATTATAACTTCCCTTTATTGCATGAACAATGACACTTACGGTAGCCATAATTGCGAGGATAAAATGGGAGGTTGCGGTAGCTACAAAAACTGGAAATTGCAGCCATTGTACCAGGGCTGGCACATGAATAATACCACCTCCGATTCCCAGCAGGGGGGATAAATAACCAACGACGATGCTGATAAGAATACCTCTTGTCTGATTGTATGTATAGTTGTATGTCGTACCGGAATTATCAACAAGTGAATGTTGTTTCCATCTTCTCTTATTTACATCCGCAACAACTGGAGGGCTGACTTTATTATGTCTTAATAACAGGTAGGTAGAAAGAGCTACCAACAAAAATCCAAAAAGGATATTAAATATATTCCGCGGAATGAATTGTGTAGACAGAACGCCGAGTACAGAACCAGGAATCGTGAACATGGCGAATAATAATCCGGCTTTATAATCAATACGTCCTGAACGGGCATAAGCAATAGATCCTGAAATGGCGTTTGCAGCAACTATTACGATAGAGATTGCTGTTATGGTCTCCGGACTTAAGTCCGGATAAGAAAGGATCAGTAATGGAACAAGAATAAAACCACCACCGGCACCTATCAGGGTTCCGAACATTCCAATGAGAAATCCGGTGATTATAAGTAAGAGTAAATTGAGCATAATCAAATTCCGACCCCAAGATGCATTTTATTATTTGTTTGAATGAAATAAATTGTAATATACTTATCAAATTCTCGTTTTTTCCTAAGCGACCTAAAACCCAACGCCATCATGAAATACATTCAATGTTTCATTATTTTCATTTTATGCCATTTTACACTATTCGCACAGCAAAACTTTGAACCTGGTTATATTATAATCCATGGTCAGGATACAGTGAAAGGTTTCGCTCAAATATCCCTGAACAGGGAATTATCCCACTCAATTAAATTTAAAAAAGAGGAATCTGCAGAATTAAAGGAATACAAACCTGATGATCTTCTCGGATTCGGCATTGGGAATGACATATACCTGAGCAAACATTTTTTGAACACTGCACAGGATTCTGTAATGGAAACCGCATTTGTAAAACAACTGGTTAAGGGTGAGTATAGTCTTTATTCCTATTCGAAAGAAGACCTTGTTTTTTATCTTCTTCAAAAAGATACGACTGTTTATTTCCTCTATGACAGAGTTACAGATAATTTAGGTGAAATTAAACAGGAAGGGAATTACTTGAATTATCTGAATCTGATAAGTGTCGGCTGTGAAAAACTCTCCAACACCTATTCGCGGGTTTTATATAATGATAAAGCCCTTGCTGATTTTGTTTTAAATGTGGATAACTGTTCGTCAAATGAAAAGGCAATAAATTATTATCAAAAGGCAAAATCAGTAATGCATGAAATAGCATTTGTGGGAGGGTTTCCGCCAAATTTAACCCAGTTTACTGCTAATTTCACGCTTCAATATTCACTGCCAAAGCTTTACAAGAATTTATTTTTTAATATTGGTGTAAATTATTCTTTTACGGCTGTGCAAACAACATTGAATGACTACAACCACGACGTATATACCAACAATTACAGTATCATCAGCATCCCCTTAACCATCCAATGGAATTTTACAACAACCATGGTACAGCCTTATTTTAATGCTGGTCTCTCAGCTGCTATTTATCATGAAACTTCCAATTATGGTACTTATGGTCTGCCAATTGGCGAACAAAATTTTGTAGTAGCTATGGTTATGGGACTTGGTATCCAGGCGAAAGTCGGACCTCACATATATATCAGGGCTGAAGAAGTGTGTAATTTCAACAGTCAGTATCAGATGATATTCCAAAACCCCGCAGTTGGAGTTGCTTACAAGTTCTGATAAGAATAAATAGGTCAATTCTTGTGGGCTGGGAAGGCCAGCGGAACAATTCCTTTATCGTACCATATCATTGCATTTGATAAAATGTGACTTGCATATTCCTTACCCGAAGTAAGGTCATCATTGAATTCTTTGATGTGCATAATCTGCAATTGCAAATTTCTTCGATGTTTTGTTAGACCATAAAGTAATAACTTATGTTTTGTCAGTGACTTTTTTTCTTCATTATTATAAAGGATCAACAAATCGTATTGATTGCCCCTCAATTCCTGCACAGTATCATTCAAATAAATATTTTCTGTTACCAGGTAATCGTAGGTGGCAGAAAGTAAAAAGATTTTCTCCGGGTCTGAGATAAATACAATTTCCTTTATTATTGATCTGAGTCCTACACTTTGCTCAAAGCCCGACTGAAATGTTTGCGTTTTCATAATTGTATTATTAATATTATGATTAAAATTCATATATATATGGGTTCATTGGGAATCCCGGTTCAAGCCTGAGTTTTAAAATTTATAACTAAAAATGGGATCCCGAACAGGATGCTATATAATCAATAAAATATCAAATTATTAGCGGAAAATCTTATATTTAAGATGTTTTATTGATAAATATAGCAACTTAATTGATATATAGCAAGTAAATTGATAACTTTAATCACCCTTTATCATGAGTTTATTTTCCAAGAACCTGCGTTTTTTACGAAAAAAAGGCAGCTATAATCAGGACGAGATTTCCATCCTTTTCAATAAGAAGGCAAATACCATCGGAAACTGGGAAAATCAGAAAAGTGAACCGAGCCTGGCGGAACTCATGAAACTGGGAGAGCATTTTAAAGTCAGTGTTCAGGAACTGCTTTATTCTGATTTGGAGGCACAATCCTTTCAACAAAATTCTGAAGTCAAGTCTTCAGATAATTTCGTTCATATTCCCAAATCCTATTCGCTACAGGAGCCAGTCAATAGCATGGCAAGTGAAGGTGGTGAAGATACATTCTGGGTTATTTTAAGGGAATTAAGATCTGTGAATGAAAAGCTGGATTTGCTGGCTTCGAGGTTGGATTTATCAACCCTTAAAATGAACTCTGATAAGAGCTCCCATTAATCCTGTTCTCAATCTTGGAAAATTTTTCCAAACGGCGGAATAATCGGACCTGCCGTGCCAGAAAACGAACCTTCGGTCAGGAATAAAATTTCCACTATAAATCATTCATTGTCAGGGGCCTATAAGCCAATTTTTGCCCTCTCAACACCTGATATTATGAATTGGTACCACCCTTGTATTTATATGTTCAGTTCTTTATCATACAGAAGCAATTAAGTGTATTTAGTTCGTCGAAAAAGTTATGATCTGAGTAGTAGAATTGCAATATTTGTTACGATTGTGTATCGGTTCTTCAAACAGAAAAAATACAATATCAAACAAGTGCTGTCGTTTATACTGCTAAGAGTTAACCCTTAGGATTGATTAATCGCTACTTGTACGGTACTGACGAAAACTAACTGGTGAATAACCAGATGATCCGCGAAACCTTTTGAAAATTAATTAAATCCTGCGTCATGAAAACGTTGTCTAAACTTGTATCAACCAGCAGTGTATCATTACTGGTTATTACCTCACCGGTACTGATTTCCAGCAATCATAAAAAGATTGAAGTTTCTACGAGCACGGCTGTTGTTGCAGCCACTTACCATATTCCTGTTTTAACCAACAATAACTTTAAAAATTTTAAATACAGTAGCCCGGAGATGAATGCTTCTGTCGCTGAAAAGGTGACCAATGAAGATAAAGCCCCGGATTTTAATGCAAGCGCTGCTGTTAAAAAAGCTTTTGAAGTGAAAATGGTAATTAAACAGGCACTTACACTCTACGATTCAATGAAACTCGATCAGTCGGGTTTGAATCAAAAAGCTTTTGAATATGCCTGGAGAGGATATCATAATTTATTGAAGCAGGGTAAACTGAAAAAATCTTATGTACTGACAGTCTGCGATTTTACACAGTCTTCCAGCAGCAAGAGGTTATATGTAATTGATGTAGCTCATAAAAAATTATTGTTCAATACCTACGTATCTCACGGTATGAATTCAGGTGTTGAATATGCCACTACATTTTCGAACAAGGCGAATTCATTCAAAAGCAGCCTTGGATTTTTTATCACATCGAAAACTTATTTTGGAAGAAATGGTCTTTCTTTAAAGGTACAGGGTCTTGAAAAAGGTTATAATGACCTGGCCGCAAAGAGACATATTGTATTACACGGTTCTGATTATATCACGCCGGAATACTTAAAAGATAATGGAGAAATGGGAAGAAGTCTTGGTTGTGCTGCAATGCCTAATGTGATGAGTCCGAAGATTATCAAGACGATTAAGAACGGAAGCTGTTTATTTATATATCACCCGACTGTTAATTATCTTACTCATAGTAATGTCATCAATGGTTAGTATAAATCAATTGAATTAAATAATAAACGGGGGCCAGTTAGACTGCCCCCTTTTATAGTTAGATACTCTGTTTTTTTGTCAAGTAGTTAGAATCCAAACCCTTTGAATATGTACCGACTAATCCTACTCCTTTGTGCCACAGGCTTGCTTATGTGCAACCTATCCGCCCAATCCTTCGATTCCCTCCTCAGCGCCTATAATAGTAAATACCCTCAGGAAAAAATTCATATCCATTTTGATAAGGATACTTACCTGCCGGGTGAAACTATTTGGATGAAAGCATATCTCCTGAGCGATGGACGACCTTCCACCGTAAGCAAAAATCTCTATTTCGATTGGACAGATGCCGATGGCAGATTGTTTCTGCACAGCGTTTCTCCCATTTCTGAAGGAGGGGCAAGTAGTTTTTTTAAGCTTCCATCCTGGGTGAAAAACGGCGTTATGCATGTAAAAGTTTATACTGAGTGGATGCTGAATTTTGACAATGCATATTTATTCAATAAAGATATTCCTGTTTTAATGCCTGCAGAAGGTGCTATTCCTGTACAGGAGAAATTACAAACTACCATCAGTTTCTTTCCGGAAGGAGGAGAACTAATTAATGGGGTTACTTCGGTTCTTGCTTTTGAAGCGCTGAACCAGCATAATAAACCATCCACCGTAAGCGGGGTGATCAAATCTGCAAAAAATATTATTATTGATTCTTTTCATACCATATACAATGGAATGGGAACCTTGCGGTTTAAGCCGGTGTCTGGTGAGCATTATATTGCTTATTGGAACGACGAGAGCGGGGAGCTTCACACTACACCTTTACCGGATGCAAAAGCAAACGGGCTGGTTCTTCAGGTGGATCCTTATAACAACGATCAGCTTCATTACAGGCTGGAAAAATCTGCAGATGCAAGTAAACTCACTAAAATTATTGTAATCGGAACCATTGATCAGAAAGTAGTTTATCGCAATAGCCTCATCCTTTTAAACAATATGGCAGAAGCAAATATAAACGCGACTGGTTTTCCCTGCGGTGTTCTGCAGCTTACTGCATTTGACGCGGAATTGTTTCCACTCGCCGAAAGAGTAGCATTTATCAATAACCAGAAAGCTTATGCGAAAGTTCAGATGAAGAAAGAATCTGTCAGCCTGAACAAAAGATCACGCAACGAAATCTCCATAGAAATACCGGATAGCATGGTAACCAATCTTTCCGTTTCTGTTACAGATGCCGGACTGGGTTATGACAGCAGCAATAATATTTATTCTGACTTTTTGATAGCAGGAGATTTAAAAGGTGTCATTGCAGATGCTGCATCCCTTCTTACAAATCCTGCCAATGCCAATGAGCATCTCAATCTTTTGCTCCTTACTCACGGTTGGAGAAAATTTAACTGGGAAACAGTTGTTTCGGGAGAATTTCCCGAATTAAAATATCCAAGAGATGCAGGATTTCTTTCTATAAAGGGTGAAATTAAAAATGGAACGAACCTGGATAACCAGGATTCCATGGCGCTCCTGCTGGTTTCACGTGACAGGAAGAAAAACTTATTGAAATTACCGGTGAATGAAGATGGAAAGTTTGGACAAAATGGTTTGTTTTTTTATGACTCTGTTCAGGTCGTTTACAAATTCAATCATGTTGCCAAGCTGAATAATAATTCACAAATCAGTTTGTATTCTGACCTCCTGCCGGCTTTGACACCTGCAAAAGCAGACGAGCCTTCGTTTTCGTGGATGAAAGTACCGGATGTGATTCTCGAAAAAGAAATGAACGGCAACCTCATTGAAATAAAGGATAATTCTACACCATCCCCTGCTATGAGTTATGTTGTTACGCCACAGATTGATTCTCTTGGAAAAAATTCAGAAAGTGCAGCACATTATCTTAATACGATGTTTGTTGATTTGCGTTTCCCCGCTACTTTAAAAGAAAATGCACCTCTGGGAGATGGCAGGCTCGCTGCTTATAATTATAAAGCGAACAGCTTTGCTATTCGCAGCAATGTAAATGTAACCCTCGATGGTTCGCCCGTAGCGATGGACGATTTGAAGTCTGTCAACATGAAAGAAGTATTATTCATCAAATTTCTTCCTAAAACAAATCAGAAGAGCCTTCCTACACTTGCTATTACAAGTCGCCAGGCATTGGACCAGGCTAATATTCTGGATAACAAAACAGGATTTGCCGTGATCAAGGGATATACACCGGTCAGGGAATTTTATCAGCAGAAATATGACGAGAATAAAACAGATGATTATGAAGCGACTGATTTCAGGTCAACATTATATTGGAACCCGAAACTCCGGCTTGATAAATCGCATCGTAAAATGAGTTTTGTATTTTATAATAATGATATCAGCAATAAATTCCGTATCGTGGTGGAAGGTATGAACCAGGATGGAAAACTTTGCCGTATCGAAGAAATCATTAAATAAATCTTTTAACCTAATAAACCTATCCTATGCTTTACGTTGAATTTACCCTGAATGTACTCAGCCTGATTGTAATTGTATCGGGAGCTCTGTTTGCCGGTTATTTTTTAAGGAGCCGCCAGCTGAAGAAAAAACAGCATAAAATTGCAGAACTCAGAAAGGAGATTGTATACAATCATGCACAAATCCTGGAATTGCAGATCGAATATGTGGCGCTTGAAAAAACAATGAATATTAGTAAGGCACCTGTTCTGGCAATGAATACAGCCGTAACCGAAACGAAGGAATCAGTTGCCCTATAATCCTGATTTTTAAATTCATTTCCCCGTAAATGCAGGGATTCGTTTTTGTAAAAAGGCGGCGACACCTTCTTTAAAATCGTGGGTTAGTCCGGCTTTTTGCTGGAATTTCTTTTCAAGTTCCAGTTGTTCTTCCAGATTATTTGTTGAAGATTCAAGTAGTGCTTTTCTTGTCAGTATGAGTGCAACAGTTGGAAGTTTTGCCAGTGTGCCTGCAATCAACATGGACTTTTCAATAAAATCAATTTCTTCGAAACAGGCATATATCATTCCCATACGTTCCGCATCACCTGCGGAAATTTTATCTCCCAGCATCATAAGAGCTGTGGCTTTTTGCAGACCAATCAGTCGCGGAAGGAAAAAAGTACCTCCGCAATCCGGGATAAGTCCGATTTTAGAAAATGCCTGAACAAAAGTGGCAGAAGAAACGGCGACAACTATATCGCATGCAAGTGCAATATTAGCTCCGGCCCCGGCGGCAACTCCATTTACAGCGCATACAACCGGTTTACGTATTGTTTTCAACAAGCGGATTACCGGATTATATTTTTCATCAATATCTTTTTCAATATCCGGCATGGTGCCAGGTGGAAATTCCTGGAGGTCCTGTCCGGAACAGAAAGCCCGGCCGGCACCTGTGAGCATCACGGCCCTGACAGCATCATTCTCATCACATGCAAGTAACTGATCCTGTAATTCCAGAGCCATACCGCGGTTTAAGGCGTTCAGTTTTTCCGGACGGTTCAGTGTGAGTACGGCAATATTATCCTTAAGTTCAAACAGGATCTCTGACATATGAATGAGTGATTTAATGACATTTAAAATAATCGAAAGGTTCCCGACAGTCGAGGCAGCGATAAAGAGCTTTACAGGATGTGGATCCGAAACGGCTGATCATTTCTATATTTTTAGAATGGCAAAGAGGACAGGATTCCGGTTGATCTTCACCATTCAATAAACAGCCATGAACAGCCGGAGCTGCAATGCCATAGGATTGGAGTTTTAATTTTCCTTCATCTGTCATCCAATCGCTGGTCCATGCCGGAGAAAGAATTTGTTTTATTTCTATATTTTTCAAACCGTGTTTTGCCAGTGCGGTGCGGATATCATCCTGAATAATTTCCATAGCCGGACAACCACTATAGGTTGGGGAAATTTGAATGCTTATATTTTCACCATCGGTTTCAACAGCGCGTAGTATACCGAGGTCAGAAATACTCAGCACCGGAATTTCCGGGTCCTTTACTTCTGATAAAATGGCTATGATATCTTCATTGGTCATAAATTATGCATCAAAAAGTATGGGAGTATGGGAGTATGGGAGTGAGAGGAACACATCCAAATCCTGAACTAACAACTCTCATTTTTATATTTTAAATAAGATTAAATAATTTAAGTGTTCTTATCCTCACTCCCATACTCCCATACTTCCATACTCCCATACTTTCTTCCTACCATATGCTTCCAGGGTAAGCTCTCTGCAGAAACTGCATTTCTGCCAGCAGAAAACCGAGATGTTCTGAATGAACGCCTTTTTTACCAGATAAAATTTGCATGGGTTTCTTTTCTGATGTCAGTGTTGGCAGGGTGGCAGTTTCAAAAAGTTTATTCACTCTGTAATACCAGTCATCTTTTATAATTTCCGGAAGAACGCCTGCGCCCGATGCTGCAGCTTCAAATTCAAAATCCGCCGGCAGGAATAATTCAGATATCCATGGCTGTAAAGTTTTCATAGCATCTATCATCTTGGCGTGGCTCTCTTCCGTGCCATCTCCAAGACGGAGTACCCACTCGCTGCTCCATTTTACATGATAACGGGTTTCTTTGATAGATTTCTCGCTGATAGCAGCAATTTCCGGAATGTTACTTTGCAATAGCTGGTTGTATAACAGGAACTGATATGTACTAAAATAAAATTGACGAAGGATGGTTTTTGCCCAGTCACCATTGACCTGTTCAACCAGGATGAAATTCCTGAATTCATTTACGTCACGGAGATAGGCGAGATCATCTTCTGTAATTTGCTCGCCCGGTGTCAATTCATTTAATCGCGTAGCAGCAAGCTGGTAAAAATTTCTTGCTTGCCCCACAAGGTCCAATGCAATATTGGATAAAGCGATATCCTGTTCCAGTATTGGCCCATGACCTGTCCATTCGCTGTCGCGGTGACCGAGAACCAGTGCATTGTCGGCCAGGTGAATGATATATGTTGAAAGAAGATCCACGTTTAAATATTTTTTAATTCATCCGGAAGATTATAAAAGCTGGGATGCCGGTATACTTTGTCATTTGCAGGGTCGTACAAAGAATCTGATTCAGATGGATTCGAAGCATGAATGTATTTGCTTTCCACTACCCAGATGCTGATTCCTTCGTTTCGCCGTGTATATACATCGCGCGCATTTTCGATAGCCATCTGTGCGTCTGCAGCGTAAAGGCTGCCTGCATGTTTGTGATCCAGTCCCTGTCGGGGACGGATAAAAACCTCCCAGAGCGGCCAGTTTTCATTATGCGATTTTGATTCCATTCATTTCGGTATTGGATGAATATTGTTTTTTCTCTGCATATGCAGTAGCAGCTTCGCGTACCCATAGGCCTTCGTCATGTGCTTTTTTTCTTGCTTCCAGTCTTTCGGCATTGCAGGGGCCATTTCCTTTCAGCACTTCATAAAACTCGTCCCAGTTAATTTCCCCGAAATCATAATGTCCGGTTTTTTCATTCCATTGAATTTTAGGATCGGGCAATTGCATTTCCAGCGTTTTTACCTGGTCAACACAGACATCTACAAATTTCTGACGAAGCTCGTCATTGCTGAAGCGTTTAATTTTCCATTGCATGCTGCGCTGACTGTTTGGAGAAGCGTCATCATTCGGACCAAACATCATTAAGGAAGGCCACCACCAGCGGTTGATCGCATCCTGGCACATGGCTTTCTGTGCATCATTTCCACGGCTTAAAGTGAGCAGGATTTCAAATCCCTGACGCTGGTGAAAACTTTCTTCCTTGCAAATGCGAATCATGGCCCGTGCATAAGGACCATAAGATGCGCGGCAAAGAGGCACCTGGTTCATGATGGCCGCGCCATCCACCAGCCATCCGATGGCCCCTATATCTGCCCATGTTAATGTGGGATAATTAAAAATGGAAGAATATTTTGCTTTACCGGAATGTAATTGCGTAATGGTTTCGTCGCGGGTGATGCCGAGTGTTTCGGTTGCTGAATAAAGATAGAGTCCATGTCCCGCTTCATCCTGCACTTTAGCGATAAGGGTAGCCTTCCTTCGCAATGATGGTGCGCGCGTGATCCAGTTTCCTTCTGGAAGCATACCCACGATTTCACTGTGCGCGTGCTGTGCCATCTGTCGGATCAGCATCCTGCGGTATTCCTCCGGCATCCAGTCCTTCGGCTCGATGCGGATCTCCTGCTCAATTTTCTCATCAAATATTTCCTGTTCCCTTGCAGACATATTGCAAATTACGCCATTCCCAATAAAAAGCTAACAGGTGTTAGTTAAAATTAATGGCAACTATATACGTGTTGGGACTAGTGGGATTTTTTAGATAAATCGCTAGCCCTATTCATTATAAATCTTAACCAGTACTTATTTCCATATCGTGAAGTACCATTATTATATCTGTTAGCTCCGCGAAACCATTTTAAATTGACAAGCGTTTCTTAATTGGAAATTAAAATGGTAAAGTCTTTTTTATGAATATCCATTCTTAACTATTATGTGTGGGAACAGATGTGAATTAGCAATTTATTTTCT
>DATHNR010000042.1:0-9068 GCA_035485835.1 Puia sp. | reverse complement strand
ACCAACGGGAGTATGGCAAGTTTAACCGGCGCCAGTCGGGGTGGAAACTTCAAAACAACCCGGCTGTCTTTTTTATCTGTCGTGCTCAAATCTTCTTCTTCATAGGCTTCGCTCAAAATCATGAGGACGGTCCGGTCGAGACCGATAGAAGTTTCTATCACGTAAGGAATATAATGCTGGTTTAATTCGGTATCGAAATAACTGAGTTTTTTCCTGCTGTACTCCTGGTGGTTCTTTAAATCAAAATCAGTACGGGAATGAATACCTTCCACTTCTTTAAATCCGATCGGAAATTCATATTCTATGTCACATGCCGCATCGGCATAATGTGCAAGTTTTACATGATCATGAAAACGAAATTTATCGGGTGAGATTCCAAGGCTCAAATGCCATTTCATCCTGGTTGCTTTCCAATGTTCATACCATTCTTTCTGCGTGCCGGGGCGGATAAAAAACTGCATCTCCATCTGTTCGAACTCCCGCATGCGGAAAATAAATTGCCTCGCAACGATTTCGTTTCGAAAGGCCTTTCCAGTCTGTGCAATACCAAATGGAATTTTCAGACGCCCGGTTTTCTGCACGTTCAGAAAATTTACAAATATCCCCTGCGCTGTTTCCGGTCTCAAATAAATTTCACTGGCCTCATCCGAAACACTACCCAGCTGGGTAGAAAACATGAGGTTGAACTGCCTGATATCACTCCAGTTCGAAGTACCGCCAACCGAACACTTGATTTTATTTTCTTCAATTAATTTCTTCAAGCCATCGAAATCACTTTTAGCAAGCAGGCTGTCCATAGATGCAAGCAAAGCATGGGCCTGATCTTTTTTACCTGCTGCTTCCAGTTCATCTGCAAAACCTTCGATCAGATGATCCACCCGGTAGCGTTTCTGACTGTCTTTATTATCGATCATCGGATCGCTGAAATTGTCTACATGCCCGGATGCTTTCCAGGTGGTCGGATGCATAAAAATAGCTGCATCGATTCCCACAATATTATCCTGGAGCTGGGTCATACTCTTCCACCAGTAATCCCGGATATTCTTTTTTAATTCACTGCCGTACTGACCGTAATCATAAACAGCACTCAGTCCGTCGTAAATTTCACTGGAAGGAAATATGAATCCATATTCCTTACAATGAGAGATAATTGCCTGAAATTTAACATGGTCATTTGCCATAATGGCTGCAAAAGTAAGGAGAATGAATACTGGACGCAACTCCTTCGGGCTCATTGTAGTATTTTTGAGGATATGTTGGCATTGAAAAGATGCCTGCCTTATGTAAGCTTCCTCATTTTACTCTTCGTTTCCAGCGGTGTACACGCCCAGACCAAGGTTTTAAGCGGTGTAATCCTGGATATACAAAGTGGAGAACGTGTGCCCTTCGCTTCTATGAGGCTGGTCAAAAATGGTTATGGCAAACTCAGTGATTCTGCGGGCGGTTTTACCTTCCGTTTCGAACAATGGCCACGTGATACCCTGCAAATATCTTATGTAGGATTTCAGACATTTTCCCTGGTCCTGGGTGATTCACTTTACAATCGCAAAAAAAACGATACCATTTTTGTGGTCATTAACCTGCTGCGCGCGAATTATATTAACGAAGTGGTCGTCAGCCGCAAAGTGGATTTTGGTCTTCTGCTCTGGCGCAAAATCGTAAAGCATAAAGAATTCAACGACCGTTACAGGTTTCAAAACTTCTCTTATGAACTCTATAATAAACTGGAGTTGGACCTGAATAAAATTAACAGGGAAAGAATGGAGAACGTTAAACTGCTCAAACCTTTTGGGTTCATCCTGAATAATATTGACAGCAGTGAATCAAATCCTTTTCTCCCCATATATATTACTGAAACATTATCCGATTATTATTATGAACGGGACCCGCTCAGACGACGCGAAGAAATCAAGGGAAGTAAAACCGTGGGACTGAATAACGAAAGCGTGAGTAAATACCTGGGAGGTATGGAACAGAATATTGACTTCTACAATAATTTCATCCCGGTTTTTGACAAGCGTTTTGCGAGTCCGCTAAGTAATAACGGTGATTATTATTACCGGTATAAAATTGTTGATACCCAATATGTCAATTCCCGCCGCCTGCTTCATTTAATTTTCACTCCGAAAAGAAAAGGTGAAAATACTTTTGAAGGTGACTGCTGGGTGCATGATACCAGTTTTGCAATACAGAAGATGACGCTTCGCCTGGGTCCAAGTGCAAACGTGAATTTTGTAGAAGAACTCACACTCATCGAAGAATTTACCCTTGTTAATGATACGACCTGGTTTCTTTCAAAAGATAAATTCGTGGTAGCCCTTACAGCACTTGGAAAAAACCGAATGGGAGTAATAGGAAGGAAAACCACCACATATAAAAATATTGTTTACAACGATTCTTCTGTTACCCGGAAGCTGGAAAAAAACAAACTCCCTGAAGAAGTTTTGTTCACAGGAAACGCAAGGGAAAGATCGGATTCTTTCTGGCTCAGGTATCGTCATGAAGAATTAACCAAGGATGAGAAAGCTGTTTATAAGATGATGGACACGCTGATAAAAATGCCTGCCTTTCATACTTATGCCAATGTCCTGAATTTTATCGGAACAGGTTACCTGGATATCGGGAATTATGAGATCGGACCATGGTACAACTGGATTTATGAAAACGAATTGCAGGGGTTTCGTTTGCGCTTTGACCTCGGTACCAATAAAGGATTCAATAAAAATCTGACCCTGCATGGGTATCTCGCCTATGGATTCGGTGACCAGGTATTACACTGGGAAGGCGATGCGTTATATGTTTTCAAACGAAACCCGCGGATGACGCTTTATGGTATGTTCCGTCAGGATCTTGACTATGGACAGCAATATTATGATGAGATCACATCGGACAATATTTTCGCCCTGGCTGTAAGAAAACCGGGTATACCCATTAAATTCATCAATCTGACAGAACAAAAACTGGAATGGTTCAAAGAATGG
This sequence comes from Puia sp., assembly GCA_035485835.1. Classification (GTDB taxonomy): domain Bacteria; phylum Bacteroidota; class Bacteroidia; order Chitinophagales; family Chitinophagaceae; genus Puia. The sequence continues at coordinate 6,087 of DATHNR010000042.1, read as the reverse complement.
ATAAACGGATTTTCATTTACGCTTACAGCAGATCATAAAGTATATAACCCGGAACTGAACCTGGCTCCGCTGAGCGACTTTCAAAAAGGACCAGGCAATCCGATGAACGGCTTCGAAGTGGCGATCAACCTGCGTTTCGCATTCCTGGAGAAATTCTTCGAAACTGCTTTCTACCGAACAAGCCTGGGCAGCGAATACCCGATTATCGATGTCAAGTTCACGCATGGATTTCCAGGTGTCCTGGGCAGTACACTTACCTACAATAAATTATTTGCAAGCATCTCCGACGTTATAAAGGTTCCACCACTCGGAACGATTTATTATAATTTATTTGGCGGAAAAACAACAGGAGTACAGCCATATCCTTTTCTTAACGTGGCGCCAGGTAATGAAACTTATTATTACAATAAATATGCATTCAGCCTGATGAATAAATATGAGTACCTGCAGGATCAGTTTTTGGGATTTAATTTTGAACATAATATTGGCAGCGGGATATTTCGTTTTACGCCGCTGACAAGAAAATTAAAATTCCGTCAGTTCTATAATGTCAAATTATTATGGGGACATCTTTCTCCCGAAAATGAAGCATATAATAACAATTCCGATTATACATTTAAATCTCTCAACGGACAAACCTATATGGAACTAGGCACCGGCGTTGATAATATTTTCCGCTTTTTCCGCGTAGATTTTATCTGGCATATTTTACCCACTGGCCAGGACTTATCCTATATTCAAAAGTTCGGCGTGTTCGGAAGTTTCAGGTTTTCATTTTAATCTTTATGGAAACCTGCCAATCCTTGGATTATTAACAATGGTCGTTTTCAATTCCGGAGGATCGATCAGCCCCTGCTTTGAATATAGAATTTTACCTCCGGGCTCAACAAGTACTGTATATGGCAATTCCCCATGCCACGAAGGATCTGCAGCATGGATGAATTTATTTTTATCATCCGTATTAATAAGATAATTCGTATTGGATGCCTGTTGCATTTGAAGGAAACCAAGGACTTTATCTTTTGTGGAAGGATTATCCATACAAACACTGATGAATTCAAAATCCCGATCCCTGTACATCCTGTTAATTGTAACGAACTCAGGAAATTCTTTTTTGCAAGGATCAGAGGCAGCAGACCAGAAATTAATTAGTAACAGTTTGTCCGAAGCGTTCTTCATCAGCTTCGTCAAACTGTCTGCATCAATCATCTTAACATCCACAGGCTCCTTTGCCCATGCTATCCGAAATTTTTCAACAAGATCTTTTTTCTCCGACCATTTTATTGAGCAGCCAAAAACTTTTGTAGTTTTTACAGGAACATCCTGGTGGTTCAATAATGCATCTATTGCATTGCGCGTATCCGTGTTCTTTGGGGTTTTAAAGGGATTTTCCATGTCATCTACCCTCCCTTCATATCGCAGTTTCCTTTCTTTGTCGAAAATAAAAACATGTGGTGTAGCAACGGGTCCATAAGCACGGGATGCTTTCTCTGTTTCCCCATCATATAAATAAGGAAAGTTGAATTTCTTTTGTTTTGCCCTTACTTTCATTTCATCAAATGAATCTCCCAGATCCGAAAAATCCAGTTCATCCAAACGAAGACAGCTTGGATCGTTGGGCATGATGGCCACAACTGCCACATTTCTACTGGCATAATCAGTTGTTATTTTAATGATCCGATCTTCATAAGCCTGGGCAGTCGGACAATGATTGCAGGTAAAAACGACAACGAGAACTTCGGCATTTTTAAAAGAAGACAGGCTGTATGTTTTTCCATCCACACCCATGAGATTGAAATCAGGAGCTAAGGCGCCAATCTCCAAAGTCTTAGGTTCATACCATGAATGTGTGGTAAAAGCAAAAAGCAAGGTAGAAATACAAACAAACCCAGCTAATAAAAAATTTTTCATATAGGTAGTTCCGGAATGATTAAAACTTTCCAATTAATATATATTAAGGTTTATAAAAATAACAATAGTTTCGGAGAGAATTTAAAAATACAGTTTATGATCATTTTACAGATTGAACACGAGGTTCCCAGTTTTGATGGGTGGAAAAAGGCATTTGTAAATGATCCGATTGACCGCAGGAAGGCAGGTGTTCGCAGATACAAAATTTATCAGAAGACAGATAATCCTAACTATGTTTTAATAGATCTGGAATTTGACAGTTTGAAAGAAGCAGAAAATACATTCGCCGCCCTGCAAAATTTATGGAAAAAAGTAGATGGGGAAATTATAATCGGCCCGAAAATCAGAATTCTTACTCTGGTAGAGTCTAAAGAATTATAGACAGGAATACCAATAGAGTTTGATGTCCCCGGATGATTATTCAGGTAAAGGTCTAATTTGCTTCCTGGCAATATGATCTGCCCTTAGATTTTCTATTTTATTGGTTGGATCTATGCACAACCAGACCAGGCTTCCTGTAATGAGAATTCCTGAAATTAATAATACCGATGTATTATAATTATGTACTGCATCTGCAATTTTTCCAAAAACAATAGAAAGCAAAAAAGCTCCGGTCTGGCCGAAGAAATTCATAATACCTGTCATTGTCCCGGCTTTTGCACCGCCTATATCCACGCAGGTAGAAAATGCAGTTAACGAATAGAATGAATAAAAAAATCCACAGATCAACAGACAGGTAACTGCAATGAAATTACTTGCAGAAATTGCTGTTGCAATTAAAAATAATCCCGCCATTCCCATACCAAACGTACCTACGAATCTCCTGCCGAAATTCAGTCCCTTTTTCTTCACAAGCCAGTCACTCAGAATACCTGAAAAAAATGCACCTCCTATTGCTAAAACAAATAAAAAAGATGTGACCAGTTTCATATTTGCCTCAGTCAGATGCCTTCCCTGCTGTAAATAGACCGGCATCCACGCCACAAAAAAATACAGGCCCCATTGTGAACAGAAAAACCCAATCAGTACGGCCCAGATTCTCCAGTTACCCAGTACGGCACGCCATGGAAATGGTTCTTTATGTTGCTCAAATCGTCTTTTTTCTTCTATTAAAATAACTTCTTCTTTTGAAATCCCCTTCATCTGGGAAGGCTCATTACGAAACCATAACCAGCATACAAGCACCCAAATCAATCCAATAAAACCATTTACAAAAAAAGGAGCCCTCCATCCAAAATGTATCGCAATGGGGACAACGATCAAAGGAGCTACAGCAGCACCGGCATTCTGTCCGATAAATAAAGCCGACATACTCCTGCCTCTTTCGGCCAACGGAAACCAACGACCAATGGTACTCGAACTGGTTGGATATGCGCCTGATTCCCCAATGCCAAATAAAAACCGGATTATAAGCAACGAAGTCAATCCCGTTACCATGCCGGTCAGCGCAGTAAACAACGACCACAGTAATACAATACGCAGGAATACAGCACGCTGTCCGATTCGGTCAGTCAACATCCCGGATGGAATCTCAAATAATGCATAGGCAAGTGAAAACGCGCCCACTACCCATCCGAATTGCGTATTACTTAAATGAAATGCTGCTTTTATTCTCACACCTACCAATGAAATCGTTACTCTGTCCAGATAAGTAATTAATATAAGGAAGAATAACAAAATCAGCACCCGTTGCCGGTAAGGGATTTTTTTAATCATAAGAATCTCTGAATTCCTTTTTAATAAATCCCCTGCCGGAGATCTGGGCAAACTTATTTTGCTCAAGATCGAACATTTTAAGAACAGATCGGACCTGATTGTAGATTTTATATTCTAATCGAGAAATGTTTCCATTTGGTAGTAAACCCATTTCGGTTCGTCATACATGATAAAATGATTAGACGAGTCGTTGATCGAGATGGTTAGTTTTTTTGCCAGTCTGAATTGGTCTGTATAATTTTTGAGAACTGATTCATGTGTTGCACCATATTTCTTATAACTGATCCAGTCACCCAATACTAAAATGGGACAAATCACATTTTTCATTTCGGGCCTTAGATCGATACTGAATAATTCATACATCACTTCGCCCTGGGTAAGAGGGTCTGATTTTACGGCCATTGCTGCTACCTGTGAGATTTTCGCTGAATCATGAATCATGGCAGGAAGGGTAAATTTCTGATATTGTCCTATTTGTTCAGCAGTCAGGTACTTCATCCCGTTTTTTATCTGCAATCCTATTTTTCGTGTACTGTCAACCGATATATCTGCCGACATGGACAAAGCCGGTAAAAATGGCGCACTGCTGACAATGACCAAACCACCCACCAGGTTGGGATAGGATGAAGCCAGTTGCAGCGCAACAAAACCACCCAGACTATGGCCCACAATTACAGGGTTCTTCAAATTATTCAATTTGATAAAATCAGCGAGCTGGGCAACAATTGTTTTAAGAATACTGTCTGATTGTATGGGTGGCTGGCCTGCGAAGCCGGGTAAGGTAATTTCAAAACATTCATACCTGTCTTTAAAATGTGCTACTGTTTCGTCCCAGACTTTTCCGGAACAAAATAAACCGGGAATAAGTATCATCGGTCTTCCCGTACCTGTTCTTGTAACATTAAAAGAAGGATTAGGAATAATTTTTTGAGCAAGAATTGGTTTACAAAAGAGGAGGCATAATATTATACAAGTCAATAAAACAGTTATCCGAAATACCGGGTTCATGATTCTTTCTTTGTGTTTCATATATTTATTTTGGATACAAATGAAGAACAAACCTTAGGTTAATTGCAATCGATTTGACGTAATGATGATTTGTATGGACGATCAAAGCAAATGATGTCGAAATCAAACTAATGATAATTAAACGGGCAAATCCTGGCAGTTGTTGATCAAATCCGAGCTTTCACCCATCATAAGAACCGTTTCATCCAATTTTCCGTCCTGATTCATTGAAAAGAATAACTTAGCCGATCAACATAAAATATGTCCTGGTTTTTAAAGTATAAACTTCATCATATCTTTTTTTGGATCGTTTATTTCGTCTTCTGGACTTATTTTTCAATGCATGACTATGGTTCACATCTCTGGAAAGCAATCTTCGCTACCACCATATATTTCATTGGGCAGGGCGGCATTGGATATTTCAGCATTTATTATCTCGTGCCGCGTTTCTTTTTTAAAAAGAAATACGGAACATTTGCAGTACTTGTTTTAACCGGCATCCTGCTGGGCGCATTATTCATCACTTCGGGAATGTTCTCCTTATTTCATTCCCTGTTTAACGACGGAGTTTATAAAATCAGCTTCGGTACTTATTTTCTTTACAGTCTGCTCGCTGAATTTTCTTCGACCTTATTGTTTATCTCTTATAGGGTTATTAAAGAAAGGGTTCATGCTCAGAAAATGAACAGCATCCTGGAAAAAGAAAAGACCGAAAATGAATTGAAGTTTCTCAAGGCACAGACAAATCCGCATTTTTTATTCAATGCCATCAACAGTATTTATATTTTAATTGAAAAAAACCCTGGTCTGGCCAAGGCCACTTTAGCCAGGTTTTCAGATATGCTCCGGTACCAGTTGTATGAGTGCAATTTCGCTGAGGTTCCTGTAGAAAAAGAAATTGAATACCTGAACAATTATATCGAACTGGAAAAACTAAGAAAGGGATCCGCCTTATCTATTGAATATTATATAAGTCCTACAGTAAATAATTTTCTAATTTCACCTTTACTGATCATTCCATTTGTTGAAAACGCATTTAAGCATATTTCGAATTTTTCAGACAAAAATAATTTTGTGGATATATCATTGAATTATCAGGATGGTTTATTAAAATTAATCGTCAGGAATTCATTTCACAAAGGAGGTTCCTGGCAATCCAAAAATCCGGCCGGTGGAATTGGCCAGGATAACACGAAACGAAGATTGAAATTAATTTATCCCGACAAACATGATCTGATCATTAAACAGGATGATGAAACCTATATTGTATCATTAACTATAAAAATCCCTTGACGATCCGTTGTATTATAGTGGACGACGAACCTCTTGCCCGTGAGGGTATGGAAAAACTGGTAAAAGATGCAGGGATCTTTGACCTGGTAGCCATTTGCAAGAATGCCCTGGAAGCCAACAAAATTTTGTCGGATGAAAAAATTGATCTCATGTTCCTGG
>DATHNR010000041.1:0-5165 GCA_035485835.1 Puia sp. | reverse complement strand
TATATTTCTTTATGGGGCGGTGGAAAAATATTAATCTTTGATATAGAGAGTAAAAAAATAACCGATAGCATTCTGGTTGGGGACCATCCCAATGATCTTTGTCTTAACCGGAGCGGACAGATATTATTTGTTGCCAATGCAAATGATAATTCTGTATCAGTAATTGATATCCGGAAACGAAAAATTCTGGAGACCCTTGATGCTGCTCTTTATCCGGGATCTCTCGGTGGTTCTACAACGAACGGTGTTGCTTTGAGTGAAAACGAAAGGACACTTTATATTGCCAATGCCGATAATAACTGCCTCGCAGTATTTGATGTGAGTCGCCCGGGATCCAGTAAATCGATTGGATTTATTCCAGTGGGTTGGTATCCCACCAGTGTAAAAACTATCGGCAACCTGATCTTTGTTGCCAATGGAAAAGGATTCAGCTCACTTCCCAATCCGGGATATAAACCTTTTGATACCAGCCACTCGAATATTTCATTTCAGCATGCTGTCGTAAAATCAGAATATATTGGAGGGTTGTTTACGGGAACGCTTAGTATTATTAAAGAACCCGGTGCGGAACAACTTGCCAGGTATTCCAGGATGGTATATCAAAACACACCCTACCATAAAGAAAAAGAACTGACCGCTAATGGGGAAAAAGGAAATCCTGTTCCCATGCAAATCGGGGATTCGTCGCCAATAAAATATGTATTTTATATCATTAAAGAAAACAGAACCTATGATCAGGTTTTAGGGGATATGAAAGAAGGCAATGGTGATTCCAGTTTGGTTTTGTTTGGTGAAAAAATTACACCCAATCTACATGCGCTCGCCAGGGAGTTTGTATTGCTTGATAATTTTTATGTAGACGCTGAAGTCAGCGCAGATGGCCACAATTGGAGTATGGGAGCGTATGCCACAGACTATCTTGAAAAAACATGGCCCACAGTTTATGGTGACCGGGGTGGTACGTACGATGCAGAAGGTAACCGTGCTATTGCCAATAATAAAGGTGGTTTCATTTGGGACCATTGTAAAAAAGCCGGCATCAGTTACAGAACTTATGGCGAGTTTGCTGATGATTATAAACCCAATATTCCGGTACTTAAAAATCACTATTGCACCTATTATACCAGCTGGGACCAGCATGTAAGAGATACAACCAGGGTCGGACAATGGAAAAGAGATTTTGATTCACTGCTTGCCCATCATTCACTTCCCCAGCTAAATACCTTGCGAATTATTAATGATCATACGGAAGGCCTGAGCAAAGGCAGACCTACACCTTTTGCACACTGCGCGGACAATGATCTTGCAGTAGGAATGTTTGTGGATTATCTGAGCAAGAGTCCCGTATGGAAGGAATCGGTTGTTTTTGTTTTGGAAGATGATGCGCAGGATGGACCAGATCATGTAGATGCTCACAGGAGTACGGCTTACATAGCAGGAGGATATATTAAAAGGCATGCTATTGATCATACGATGTATTCAACAACATCCGTTCTTCATACCATCGAACTCATTCTTGGATTTCCGCCTATGAGTCAGTACGACGCAGCTGCAGAACCCATGTGGCGTTGTTTTTCGAACCAGCCTGACGTTTCTATTTTTAATGCCAAACCACTTCTGACAAATATAAATGCAGTTAACACAGTAGAAAATGCATGGCAACGAAAAAGTGAAACCTTCGACTTTTCAAGGGAAGACAGAGTACCCGATCGCATATTCACAGAAGTAATCTGGAAAGCTGTTAAAGGAGAAAATGCTGTCGTTCCTGCTCCAAGACGGGCAGCATTTGTAAAACAAACCGAAAAAAAAGATGATGATGATTGAATTATAATAACTTTAAACCAAACTTCTTTTTATTAATCTGAATCTCCAGGAGAAAGTTATTATAGTTACCGGCGGTGCCAGCGGAATTGGAAGAAGCATTGCACTTTCACTGGCATCTGAAAAAGCCATTGTTTGCATAATAGATCATAACGGAAAGGCATTACCCGACATTTCAAAAGAAATGGAAGAAGCGGGAGGAAAGGTTTTCTGTTTACAAACAGAATTGACGAACAGGGATGCCAGCAAGAATGCTGTTAACCAGATTATAGAAAAATTTGAAAAAATAGACGGGCTCGTAAATAATGCAGGGATCAATGACGGCGTAAGCCTTGAAAATGGAGATATTAAAAAATTCATCGAATCCATTGATAAAAATGTCGGACACTATCATACGATGTCTGAGCTCTGTTTACCGCACCTTAAGAAAACAAAAGGTGTAATTGTAAATATCTGCTCAAAAACAGGAGAGACCGGGCAGGGAGGCACATCTGGTTACGCAGCTGCAAATGGTGCACGTCTTGCCCTAACAGATAATCTGGCTGCCATGTTCTCATCCACAGGAATAAGAGTCAATGCTGTTGTTGTCGCCGAATGCTGGACACCTCAGTATAAATGGTGGATCAGCCAGCAGGAAAATCCTGAAGAGAAGTTAAAAGAAATCACTTCTAAAATTCCATTAGAAAACAGAATGACAACCTGTGAAGAAATTGCAGATACTGTATTGTTTTTATTGTCTCCAAAATCTTCCGGAATAAACGGTCAATGGATGTACGTGGATGGAGGATATGTTCATCTTGACAGAGCAATAGCTTTGTGATTAACCCAGGCCGCATAGAAAGCAATAAATGCAAAACAACACATAGGAATAATAAATGCAATGGACATCCCCGCATGATCCGCTACCAATCCCATTAACGGCGGACAAAATGCCCCGCCGGCTACTGCCATAACCAGGAAGGAAGAAGCTTTTTTTGTCAACGGTCCCAATCCCCGTATGCCGAGAGCAAAAATGGTAGGGAACATCAGCGACATAAAAAAATAGGTGGAGAACAATGCGATCACACTTGGCCAGCCAAGACGAATTACAACTATAAAGCTTAATATGGTATTAATTATCGCGTAGACTCCAAGTAGTTTGGCGGGTGCAATGAATTTCATCAGCCAGGATCCGGTAAGTCTGCCAATCCAGAAACATCCCATGCCACCCAATGCAAGAATAAGTGATGCTGCCTGCTCAGGATTTTTTGGTTTGAATACTTCACCAAAACCTCCGAGATGCTGCATCATACTACTTACTGCTGCCTGTACTCCGCTTAGAGATTCAGTAACATAATTTATAAAAAAAGAATTAAAGCCGGTCTGTGCTGCAACATATAAAAACTGCGCTATTACTGCCAATACAAATGCAGGGTGTTTGAACAGTTCTCCAATTTTTGCGTTCTCGGCAATTCCTTCTTCGTTATCTTCTTTAATTACCGGAAGTTTTGTAAATGCAAAAATGATTGCTACCACGACTACGATACTGCCAACATACATATATGGAGGGATCAGGGAATCAAAAGTTCCTGCGTTTCCTTTTTTCTCTGCACCGAATATAAACCAGCCTCCAAGTAAGGGACCAAGGATCCACCCCATGCCATTGAAAGACTGTGCAATATTGATACGACGCGCCGCGCCATCTTTCGGTCCCAAAACGGTAGTATAAGGATTGGCTGCAGTTTCCAAACATGATAATCCGCAGGCAATAATAAAAAGTGCAATTAAAAATGGAATAAAGGCCACGAGTTTTGCTACCGGATAAAACAGGAAAGCTCCAGTTGCAAATAAACCCAATCCCAGAATGATTCCGTTTTTATAACCGTAACGCTTCATAAAAACACCAGCCGGATATGCCATTGCCAGATATCCGATATACAATGAAAACTGAACAAAACCAGACTCAGCCTTACTGATATGAAGTGTGTTCTGAAAATGTTTATCCAGTACATCCAGCAGTCCGTGTGCAAAACCCCAGAGCAAAAAAAGACTGGCAACAAGAGCAAAGGGCCGGAGATAAGACCTGCCGTCTTCAGATTGCAGGAGTTTAATTTTTTTATTCATATCATTTATATAGTGGCCCGTATGTTGCACAGGCATGGTGATCGGATGAAAATGCACTCCATGCCGATGGCCGGAATATTTTCTCCTCTTCTACATTGTGCATATTTACCGGTATTCGTAATATCGAGGCAAGCGATATAAGATCGTGGCCAATATGTCCGTAGCTGATGGCTCCATGATTGGCGCCCCAGTTCGCCATTACGGAATAGACATTCCGAAAAACTCCCGCACCTGTCAGACGAGGTACAAACCACGTTGTGGGCCAGGTTCTGTCCGTTCTTTCATCAAGTATTTTATGAACTTCCGTCGGCAAATCAATTGTTTCTCCTTCGGCTATTTGTAATACCGGACCGATACCTTTTACAAGATTTAATCTACACATGGTTACAGGCATGCCACCTCTTGTTATGAATTTGGAAGAATATCCCCCGCCTCTGAAATACCCGTTATTCGCAGGATACCAGGTGGTGGCTTCCAGGCATTCCAAAGTTTCCTTATCATTTATTTCCCAGAATGGTTTCAATGCAGGTTTGCCATTTTTGCTTTGTTTTCCGCTGCCGTCAAGGGTAGCTGATCCGGAATTAATGAGATGTATAAAACCATCCGCTGCTTTACCTTCAGGCTTCCATTTTGATACGCGTTCAACAGAGGCAGGACTCCAATAAGTTCTGACATCCGCGAATATTTGGGCTGTATTTGTGAGCAGGTAACCCAAAAGCATGCTGACACCATTAAGTGAATCATTTTCGGTTGCTACCATGAACGGAGCACGAATACCATTCCAGTCGAAGGATGAATTAAGAATGGCTTCAGCAAAATCTCCATTGGGTAAAAAATCTGTCCATTGTCTTTGACCCTGAAAGCCCGATACGATGGCATTATGACCAAATGCCTCTTCCCCATATCCGAGTTTTTTCAGTTTGGGATTTCCTTTCATCAAATCACGAATGATGATTGCCATACGCACACAAAATTCCCAGTCATTATCTTTTTGTTTACGTGAAAATTGTTTTTCTTTTTTATTATAATCTTCTCCTTCCCGGCAATATTTTTTTGTCCAGCTAAGTGCTTTTTCAAATTCTTCTTCGTCATAGATTTTCTTTTCGATCCTTCTAAGGATTTCCGTAGAATCTATAACTTCCGTACGCATTCCCAAATATGTCTGAAAGAAATCAGGATTCACCATGGAGCCTGCAATCCCCATGGACACTGAGCCGATTGAAAGATAGGATTTGCCGCGC
>DATHNR010000040.1:0-10585 GCA_035485835.1 Puia sp. | reverse complement strand
GTCAGCGAAAATTGGGATGAGTGGTTAATGGTAATTTTAAATCCGCTCCTTCTATCTTATTAACACTACCGTTCCGCTTATTTCACCATTTAATAGACTGTTTGTTTTTTTGTATTTACAAAACCAAACGAATACGCCTGTATCCTGCGCCAAGCCATTCACGGTTCCATCCCAGCCCTTCGTATAATCCTTTGTTTCAAATACTTTTTGCCCCCAACGATTAAATATGGAAAGATCATAAGAGCTCAGGTCAGGTGGACGAAGAATTTTAAACAAATCATTCTTACCATCTTTATTGGGTGTGAATGCGGAAGGAAAATAAATACCACATTTATTTTCTGCTATGGCAATTTGTGCAAGGGCCGAGCCGCACAAGTTGGTAACATTAACTGCATATGAGCCGCCTTTATTTACTACATAATGACTCTGTGTTGAACCATCCTGCCAGGCATAGCTGTCAAAATTTCCCGGGAAAAGAATCATGGTATCACCAAGGCAGAGATCTTTATTATTGCCCAGATCGGGCGCAGGCAGATTCATTACAGACAACTGTATGGTTCTGATACTGTCGCATCCTGCGACAGAAACAAGTGTATCTGTATAAGTTCCGGCTTCTGAATAGCCGGAAAAAGACTGACCGGAACAAATTGTTTGTTTAATAACTGAAGCAGACTGAGAGTTAATCGTCAGATTTAATGTAAGTATGCTGTCGCACCCCGTGGAAGCTGTTAGAGTATCCACATAAGTGCCACTCGTTGTAAATGATTTCCCATTCCAATAATAATTGTTGCAGGAAGCGACATTCATGGAGGTGGCAAATGAAGTAGTATTTATAGTAAGATTGAGTGTTACCATACTGTCGCAGCCCGTTGCATTCGAAATGACCTGATGGTAAACACCACTGGACGTATAAGTTTGACAATGGAAGGCGTAGCTTCCGCATGAAGAAATATTTAATACTGATGAAGTGCTGTTTGTACAGAGAATCATCTTTTGCACGAAGGCAGTATAATTACCCGGTGAGCTAAGATCGTATACTCCAATACCAGGGTCGAAATCAACTGTACCCGCAAAAAATCCTGTTGTACAGATACCACCAAAATTATCTATTGCTATGGATGAACCGGCATTATATCCGGCTCCCGCAAATTGCTTCACCCATAAAATTGTACCATCATTTTTTATTTCAGTAACGAAAATGTCACCACTGCCTGAGGAAGTGAATGTTCCGAGACAGGTTCCCGGATTAAAAATGATGGTGCCTGTAAAAGTCCCGGTCATATAAACATTTCCGGCCAGGTCCAATGCAAGAGAGTAACCTGAAGCCACGCCGGTTCCTCCCAGATTCTCTGCCCATACAAAATTCCCGTTCTGATCCAATTTCAAAAGGAACAGGTCTTTGTTGCCTGATGCAGTTTGATTATATACACCTGCTCCCGGATCAAAATCAACTGTATTGGAGAAAAGTCCGGTGGTATAAACATTTCCAGCATTGTCAACCGCTATTCCTTCAGCGGTTGCATTTATCTGATTTGCCCAAATAAAATTGCCGGATGGATCCAATTTTGAAATATACATATTCTGAGCAACGCTTGTAAGATTATAAACGCCAGGCCCCGGATCAAAATCAAATGTTTCCGAATAATAACCGGTAGTATAAATATTTCCTGCAAGGTCCAATGCAATGGAAATCCCTTCGCCTGATCCCGTGATAGTACTTCCGCCGAATTGTTTGGACCAGACAAGATTGCCATTCGTATTTAGTTTCAGAATAAATGCATCTCTTGCCAAGCCACCGGCGCCCGAAATCATATTGGAGATGCCCGGACCCGGGTCAAAATCAATCGTTCCCTTGAATGAGCCGGTCATATATATATTTCCGGCGGCATCAACTTTCATAGAATGATCCCGCTCATCCTGTGTTCCGGGGTTGAATTGTTCGGCCCAAACAAAATTGCCAGCTGCGTCTAATTTTAAAATAAATGAACTTTCCGGATTCGTGAGCAGGAAAACACCCGGTCCCGGATCGAAGTCAACGGTCCCAACAAAACTTCCAAATACATATATATTGTTTGATCCGTCCGACGATATGGAAAGTCCGACACCGCCACCATCTACCGCTTTCATTTGCTTTGCCCAAACAAAATTTCCTGAAGGGTCCAGCTTTGAAACAAATATATCCCCGTAAATAGTATTGGTACTCGTCAGCAAAAATGTACCTGGTCCCGGATCAAAATCAATGGTACCCTGAAAGTATCCTGTGGTATAAACATTACCCGCCGCATCTGTGGCTATTGAACTACCCACAGAAATGGATCCTGTTCCTCCAAAATCCCCTGCCCAGTCAAAGTGAACGTTTTGTGCATTGAGTAAACATCCACAGGACATAATAGATGATATGAATAAGATCCTTTTCAAAGTTTAGAGGTAAGTATTCCAGGCTCTGACGCTTCTTTAAATATAAGAAATTAGACGGGTATATCGAGCGCTTTGTGCGGATCAGGATTTTGATAGAGGAAGATATATCGTCAGGGGAATAAATAGGGTAAAATAATGGATAGAAAATAAGTCCCCCTGAGAATTTTAAAAATTACCAGGGGGACCGTTCTTTAGTTAATTTGGATCTTTTTCCCTTCATTCCTTACCTTCTTGCCACTTCTTGGTACTTCAATTCTTAATTCACCATTTTTATATTCCGCTGAAATTTTGCCATCCAGCGCATCTTCAGGAAGGGTGAAAGATCTCGTCCAGCTTGAGTAATTATATTCCCGCCTGCTGAACTTTCCATTGGTTTCCTTATTTTCAGTTTTTTCTGCACTGATCATTAATATACCCTGGTCCAGCTGGATATCAAAGTCATGTTTTTCAAGTCCAGGAGCTGCAATTGAAATTTTGTATTCCTGCTCTGTCTCTTTCACATTAATTGCAGGTATATTCAGCATACGGCTGAAATTGAAATTGCTATCCAGTGGTGAATCAAAATATTTGTTCATCAGACCTGAATGTCCCAATAATGATGGCCATTCATTTTTTTGTTTTGCTACTTCCTTGGTTTCCATTTTTTTTGTTTTTAAAATTAAATAATAAATAATACCTAATTAACTAAACTAAAAATTCAACTGTCTTATCAAATCGACAGTTCATCATGGTCAACAGACATACAGATTTCGGAAGTACAAATATCATTCCTGTTTATTCTGTCTAACAATTTGTATTAATACGAATCTTGCATCTTGTTTATAAATGAAAGCGCTTCTTTTTCATGCGCGGGGCCGTTGGTGAAGGAATCGTAGGTGAAAACGATTTTGCCTGCTTTATCGATGACAAAAGTTTCCCTGCCGCTAATGAAGAATTTCTTTTTCACTCCAAATAGTTTCAACACTTTATTATCGGGGTCGCTTAAAATACTATATGGCAACTGATGGTTATTTATAAAATTTCTATGGCTTTCCACCGTTCCGGAATTAATTCCTATTACCATCGCGCCTGCTTTTGAAAAATCATTGTAATAATCCCTGAATGAACAGGCTTCCTTAGTACAAACGCTGCTTTCATCTTTCGGATAAAAAAATATTACCAGGATTTTTTTTCCTACATAATCGTTGATATTAAATAAAATATCATGCTGGTCGCGAAGAGAAAAAACGGGAACTGAATCACCCACTCTAAGTGTTTTTCCCTGTGCGTTACATCCCTGTAAAATATTCGAAAATAAAAGTGAAGAAAAAATTATCCCTCTCATTGGGTATTAACTTTTGATTATACGCCTGCAAAATAATCTTTTTAGTACCGGCACATTAATGAGATTTATCCTTACCAGATAAAACAAGCATAAGGGAGCAGTCTCAAGGCAATTGCCCGGTTCCATTGATCTCTGAAAGTTTTTGCAGAATCGGAAATCCACTGAAAGTATTCATATTCTGTTTCGAAGGCCTGCAGAGACTCATAAGAAGGCCGGTATACCTTCATGAAATTATCCAGAGCAGGAGGTTCAAGGCCGGTGATCTTTTTAACCAGCGCGGAATTAAAGCGATGGTCGATATATTTATCCTTCTCCGTTTCAATCATTCTTTGCTGCAAGGCCTGAGTGCGGTTATCTGCAGAGGGACTCAGAAGTGAATTCATGTCCCATCCGAGTCCCACCCCATCTGTTTGATTCGCATTTTTCTCCTGAGGACCTGACTTCGTTTCATAACCAAAGACTTTCTGATACTGAGACCGGTTATTTATCGAATCCATTAAATAATCTTTCGGACCATTGAAGGCAAATGATGGAAGTAACCGAACATTCACTTCGTCAATGTTCAAGTTGAACGGTTCATTCGGTGGTATATTTCTGACTACGAATTTATCCGTTATTTTACCCAGCCATGAAAAATAAATGGAATCATCGGATGCTAACCGGAGACTGTAATATCCGAGTGAATCTGTCATTGTGCCGGCACCGGAAACGCTCAAAACACTTACGCCACTCAGGGGTATTCCATCTTTATGTGAATAAACCGTACCCCTGATGATTACCTGAGGATAAGCATTCAGTGCTGAAATAAAAATTAAGGTGATTAACAGCAGGTTTTTGCCCCATCTGTTCGGGAAGGTTGCCTTTATCGCCATCATTTAAGTCGTCCTGGTCATAAATAAGACGATGAGGCACTACGAAAAGATGGTTTGGATTTCGTTGTTTAGTTGTTAATGAATATCCGCAAATGACAGTTTGATTATTTTTTAAATTTCATTCAGATCGAAGGCTATTTACCGGATTTGCCATAGCTGATTTAACGGCCTGGAAACTGACAGTAAGCAAGGCAATCAGCACAGCAATTGATCCTGCCAATAAAAAAATCGACCAGCTGAAATGAATCCGGTAAGCAAAATCATCTAACCAGTTGTTCATAAAATACCAGGCGACAGGAGAAGCAACGATTAGTGAAATAATCACCAGAACTACAAAATCCTTACTTAGTAAAGTTATAATATTGGCAACTGTAGCTCCCAGTATTTTTCGGATACTTATTTCTCTCGTGCGTTGTTCCGCAGTAAACATGGCAAGGCCAAATAATCCCATACAGGAAATAAATATTGTGATAATCATAACCACATTCATTAACCAGGCAGTTTTGGTTTCCTGGTCGTACAACCACCTTATTGATTCATTTAAAAAATCTGCTTTAAAATTTTCTTCCGGATATGCTTTTTTCCAGAGCTTTTCGACTTCGGCTAAAATTAATTTTGCTTCTGAAGCCTGCATGCCTTTGGATGACAGCTTTATCGCAATACCTTTTTCCTGAACCGGTAAATGCACAATTACCACCGGTTTCATTGGCTCATGGAAAGAATTTTCATGGAAGTCTGCAACGACTCCTACTATAGTATATGACTCACCACCCAGACAGGTAATGTTTTTGCCCAATACCTGTTCCGGCTTTGGAAACCCGAGACTTTTAGCGAAGGTTTCATTGACAACTATTTCTTTCAGGCTATCTTCGGTAAAAAGATTTCTTCCGGCCAATAATTTCATTTCATAAAAAGGAATATATCCTGCGCCGCCTGGTTGGTACGAAGCGTTAAATTTAATATCATCATTACCTTTATATTCTATACCACCCATCATGTGCGGGAAACCCATGGGTGCAAAGGCTTCCAGGATAACTTCATCCACGCCGGATATCCTTTTTATATTTTCTGCCACGTTATTTGCTTTGTTACTATGATCGCGCCAGACTTTTTGAATAGTTATAATCGCATCTGTTTTAAAGCCTTTATCACTATCCCGCATATAACGGATTTGTTTACCAATGACCAGGGTGGCGATAATAAAGATTAAAGAAATACTGAATTGAAAAACAATGAGTAATTTCCTCAGATACCATTTCTCTTTATTTATTTTTACCCCTGCACCTTTCAGGCTTTGCACAGGTAAATAAGACGATAAAACAATCGCAGGATAAAAGCCTGCCGATAAAGTGGTGATCACCAAAACAGAAATCAGGAAAATAATCGTACCTGTATTTAAAATAAAATTTACACCGTCTGGAATATAGTTACTAAACAGGGTAAGAACGGGCTTTACAAGTAAAACAGAAGTAAATACAGCCATCAGTGTCAGGACAAATGTCTCAGTCAAAAACTGGAAGATCAGGCTTGTCCTTTTGCTGCCCAGAACTTTTCTAATCCCTGTTTCCTTAGCCCGGCGAATAGATTGGGCTGTTGACAGATTAATAAAATTAATGGCAGCTATCAGTAAAATGAAAAGGGCAGCGCCCATCAGTGCATATATTGTTGGCAGATAGGCTTTCCTGAACTGATTATCTCCATCATCACCTCTGTGAAAATCCGGGGTGAAATGAATTTCTGTTAAAGGCTGGAGCCACATTTTTAAATTGGATCCCTGATCACCTAGTTTACTATATTTTTTTATGAAGGCCGCAAATGCTGCATTAATACTTACAGCCGAAGTGCCCATTGATAGCTTAACAAATGCCTGAGACTGATGCGGGCTGAGACAGGTCCAGTCTTCTGTTGGAATCCGGTTTTTTAAGAAACTATGAGTTGCAGTGCTGATTGAAATAAACTCTGTATAAGCAAAATCTGATTTTTTGTCCCAGTCCTTAATTATTCCTGATACAGTTACTTTCAGGGAATCATCATAAATAACTGTTTTGCCGATCATGCTGGTCAGAGGCAGATTGCCAAAAAATTGGCGGGCTCTCGATTCAGTAATTACTACCCTGAAAGGGTCGTTTAAAGATGCTGCATTACCTGCAAGCCACTGGTATTTAAATATATCGAAATAAGAAGGACCTGTTATGATGCTTGCAATTCCACCATTATCCAAATCCCCATTGAATTTTTTAGCGGGCTGGCCTATAACAGGAATAATTGTTTTCGCCCCATATTGGTGATAACCTGATTCCGATTCAAATCCGGGGATTTGATTCTGAAATCCGGCCACATCAGAAAACGGAGAGTTTAAAAAAAGTTTTTCGTTACCGCGCTGTACTTCACCAACGATCCGGAAGATGCGATTTCCATCGGGATGAAACCTGTCAAAGCTGAGATCGTAACTATTAATCAGGTAAATAACAAGGCAAGCGCAAATTCCTAACGCAAGACCTGTCACATTAATCAAGGTGTAAATTTTGTGACGTGAAATATTGCGCCAGGCGATTTTTAAATAATTTTTTAGCATGTGGTTTTATTCTGCTGAATTCTATGGCTAAAAAAATGCCAGCCTGATAAACCATTCTATATCAATATAATTTTGTTTGAAGTATACTATGAACCGTCCGGTTTCATACACTTCTTGTTCTGTTTTGATTCTAAATGCTTTGCACAAGGTAGATCACCAAAAATACACCGATCAGCAGTATGGATGCGGCAAGCAGATTAATCAATATACCGGAGGGTTTATATTCCGGATTGGAGATTTGTTTTTCAATTTTCCTATACCTGTAAAAAGAAAGTATGCCGATCAGAGCGCCAAACGCGACGAGGCTGATGCCCATAACTGATGAATATCCGTGAGAAGATACAGGAACCTGCCTCTCTACAACGATTGAAAATTGCTTCACAAAAATGGAGAATTTCACTACAACAAATCCAAAGCCCATCAAGCCCACACTGGTGCGTATCCAGGCGAGAAAGGTTCTTTCGTTGGCCAGGTGGTCACTGATTTTTCCGTCTTCCTGCATAAAATTCTTACTTATTCATACATTTACTGTCATGCAAAAACTCTTAACAAATCTACTATCGCTAATACTAATTCTGAGCTTCAGCAACCCTCCTGTTAAGCACGATATTACTATAAAATTAAAAGTTCACGGGACGGACGACAAAATCACTGCTAAAATATTCAATGAACTCAGGATTGATTTGGGAAACAAATCCAATTTTTTCATTTTGAGTGATACGGCAGACTCTTCCACTTTTACGATAACAGTCCAGTATGCAACTCTGAAATCAGGTGATAAACTTGAAGGATTTTTCATGAATACTCTGCTCACCCGAAGGATAAGGACTTCAAAGGACGAGACGGCCTATATACTTTTAAAGAGCTCTGTTTCTTCAACAGCTAATATATCGGATATTGATAAGATATGTGCGAATCAGATTGATCAGTTTGATAACCAATATTTCGATAAAGAAAGAAGAAGTCCGTGAACGCTATAACTTTAAATGCGATTGGCAACCACTTAAACACCAAAATCATGAATTTCCTTCAGGTTGAACCGACTTATATCATCTCATTTGAAGAAATTTTCTGGGGTGGAATTTTGGTTGCTTTTAGTATGGGTATCCATGGAATAGGTATGCTTTCGGTTCTCCGGGTCAACCATTCCATAAATAAAAAGTTCTCGGCAAAAAAGAATCTCATTAAAGGATTATGGCCAATCATCTTTGCGAGTTTTATGATCATTTTTGTTCATCTGACTGAGGTACTGCTCTGGTCTCTTTTCTTCCTGTGGCGGAATTGCTTCGCAAATGGCAGTCTGTCATTTTATTTTGCACTGAACGAATATACTACCGTAGGAAGTAAATTCAATCTGCCCTTAAACTGGCGCCTCCTGGAAGGCATGATCTCAATCACCGGCCTGCTTACCTTTGCCTGGTCGACCGGCGTCCTCTTTACACTTGCAAAAGAATTTCAGGAACAGGGGTTTGTATTGTTTACGCGGCGACACCATAAGAATTGATTCAAATGAATTTATTCCAGGTTTGGTAATCGTAATTTGCAGTAACTAATTATCTATTAGTTTTTGCAATGGCCTGATATTACCATCCATATCTATGTAATCATCTTCTTTCAATGAAGGAGTTGATCCATTAGTCATATTAATTATTCCATCGGTCAATACGATTGTACCATTTTTTAAAGTAACCGGATTATTCAACAGATATAATCTCCCACTCCTTACAATCTTTAACTGCCCTCCCTGCATTACAATACCATCTTTCACATTCCGGTATTCTATGTTTGAATCCAATCTTGTCATATCAAAATAATAATCTCCCGTAGTTATATTTTCATGCATCTTTTTAATGAGCGAATCCTGAAAATTGGGATAGCTTACCTGGCAGTATACACCTGAGACCATCAGCGTAGCAACCATTATCAGATATATATTTTTCATGATTAAGCATTTATAATAATGGGGCAATTCCAGTACCATTGGTCTTAATTATTTGATAAACCGTGAACAATGAACAGGTTACCAGCATTTTACCTGGTTTGTTAAAAGAGTCAGATAAAGAGTGTGGCATGAAATTTTAATTCCTTTGAGAAAGCAACTACAAAAACGAATTTTATGAGAGCTGTAAAAAAGAATCCGAATGACATTCAAATAAAGCAGGCTAAGACCACGAAGTTTGGAAGTATTGAAAAATCAAAAAGCAAAGAGGACAAAGAAATACAGGATAAAAAAAGTAAAAATGTGCCTGCTGATAAAGATGAAGGAGCAGCTGACGAATCACCATTTGATGCAAAATCAAATAACATGCATTTGAAGAGATAGAAATATTAAACCCTGATACTTTGAGAATTTTGTTCAATATGTTTTATAGACTCGGAATTAATGCAATATCTGAGGCCACTTGGAGCCGGGCCGTCAGGGAATACGTGCCCCAAATGAGCATCACATACATTGCATAATACTTCTATACGGATCGTTCCGAAAGAATTGTCTTTTGCATATTTAATTGCATTTTCTTTGATGGGTTGCGAGAAACTGGGCCAGCCGGTTTTTGAATCATATTTTATACCCGAATCGAATAGTTCGCTGTTGCAGCAGATACAATTATATTTTCCAGGTGAATAAAGACTGCATAGTCCCCCACTGAATTTTGCTTCAGTGTCCTTCTTGCGGGTAATCCTGAATTGTGCGGGACTTAGGATATTTTTCCACTCGTCATCTGATTTTTCCACCCTTCTGTCCGGCTTGGGATTTCCCTTATTTGCAAAATTCAGTACATCATTCCAGTTAAGCATAAAATCTTATTTATCTATTTAAAAATTCATTTGTTTTTACAATGATTCGCTCAGCGTTTTCAGTGCGCTGAGTATTGGATTTTCTTCTCCCTGAGGTGCTTCCTGCTTTGCTCCGGGACGGTTATTTTCCTGAATAATTTCGAGCATGGTATGTCCGTCTTTTTTAATTAATCGATAGATCATAACAAAATAATTTTCAGGTTTGTCTTCCAGGCCCGGTCCAGGAGCAAATAAGCTGTACCTGATCAGATGATGCGGAAGTATTTCGAGCACTTTACCCCATTGTTCAAACCATTTACCTTCCCATTCTGTCCTGAACTTAATATCACTCCCGGCTTTCCAATCTGTTATTAAATCACTCCCGTATTGCCATTTTTTTACCAGTGCAGGTTGTGTAAGAACATTCCATACCTTCTCCAGGGGTGAATTGATCAATATGCTGGAAATATTAGTTGCCATTTTAAAATTCATTTTATTTTATGGATTGTAAAATTAAGGCATAAACCCGCTAAACTACTTAAAGGCTTTATTGGTCGGGATCTGATTTATTATTGAGATGAATTTTTAATTCAGCAAGTCTTCCTTCCAGCATTTTTATAT
>DATHNR010000039.1:0-3162 GCA_035485835.1 Puia sp. | reverse complement strand
CGAAAAGGGCAGTTGGCTGTTGGGAGGCAATATTGGATATTCCTCAACGCATGAAACGGAAACAGGCAGCAGCAGTACTTATTCCACGTTTACTTTGAATCCAAAAATCGGATTCTTCCCCGTCAACAATTTTGCTGTCATTCTCAACACCAACTACATTTCTGAATCATCCGGTAATTTTAACGATCACATTTTGTCTATTGGCCCTTCGGTGCGGTATTATTTCCCCGGACAATCAGTAAGGTTCTTTGTGGGTTCAGGTGTCGGGTTTGGTTCGACCAGCGACACGCACAACACATCCTTTCAATTTGAAGCAGGCCCGTCTTTTTTCCTTACCCCGGCCGTAGCATTGGAAATGAATATCAATTATCAGACATCCAATACAAAGTATAATGACGCCAATTCCCAATACAATAGCAATTATACTCAATCCCAGTTTGGAATTGGTTTTGGTTTCATTATTTACCTGAATGGGAAGAAAAAATGATCCCCGCGAATCAACACCGTTAAGCCTTATCCCTTTGACTATGACAGTGCCGCCAGCCTGTATTTATTACAGGCTGGCCTACTGGCATTTTTATTTTATGGATTTGGGTTTTCAAATGACTGGTTGGTTACCGGCGGTATATCCGGAATCTTTATAACATTGAAACTGTGTTTGGTAACTTTATGACAACTGTTACAGGTAATTGTAAGGAGCGTAAAACTTCTCTTAAATGATTCAATATTTTTTCTCGTAATCGCTGTCGTCAGACTATCAAGCGCTGGTTCAATCATGGGTAATGAAGTGATCTCAGGCCTGTTTGTACAATATTTATTTATATCCGTTATCGTTTCCTGGATTTCTCCTATTTCAAAATCGGCAAGATCCCAATTACCGTTTTTCCCGGCAAACCATAATTTGGCATGATGCACTTGTATGGAAGACATGAATTCTCCCAATCCGGGAGTATAAGAACTATCCAGCCTGCTTCTTAAACTGTCGATCTGATTTTGTAAAACTAACCTTTCATTTTCCTGTTGCTGATTGCAGGAAAACAGGTAAAAACTAAGGAGTATTATGGTAAAATATCTCATATAAATCTTTGCAATATTGTTAATGGATTTATTTATCATCTCGGATTTTTACTGATAAGAATATTAATGACTTCAACCAGGATTAGAATAATGACAACCCATTCAAGTGTAAGGCTGTTTCGGTTTTGCAAAAGGTCCTTGAATAATTCCATATTTTCTTTCACAATGCCCAATCCCTCCTGGATGGTTCGGAATCGTGCCTGCAGATCAAAAGTCTTTTTCAGTCCAATATCCAGTTTATTAAGATTTTCATTTTCCCATGTTTCTTCAGGCGAATCGAATATGTACAGGTTTCCTGAAATCCTGTTTTTCAGGTTGAGGGTCCGACCAATATATTTTTTTAATTTGATTCCTCCCATATTGATCCTTCCTTTTTTTTCCAGTAACTGGGTATGGGAATTCGTTTCTTCAAGGAGCGAATTGGTTTGCTGATTATAGTAATCCAATGCAACGCTTTGTGAAACGTTCAGCATGATCAGGCGTAATTCATCAATATTGGGAGAAGGGATTTCAATTTTATTATAACCGTAATTAACGGCAGGGGCTTCGGTTTCTATATCGAATTCGTCACTCAGCCGCTGATCAAAAAGGTTTTTGCAATAAGGACCGATCATTTGAAAAAAAGCGGCCATCTCGGTTTCAGAATAACCAAGGAAGCACACGATACCATATTTAAAAACATAGAGGTATTTGTTGTTTTCAATGATATAGAATAGTTCATCCGTATCAGCGAAATGGATGGTTGCCGGAAAAGTCGTCTTGAATAATTTTATATCGATGCTGTCTGCTAGCTGAAAAGAAGTAACTTTTAAATTCATACAGAAATATTTGCATCACCCTAAAGGTAGGACAACGCAAATATTCGCGTATTGTCATGGGGTCACTGAGGCGACCGACTGACTTTTCAGAAGATCATTTTGTTGTTTCCTGTATCGAAGGATATTGAGATAGTTGAGTCCCAGACGGATTTTATAATCTTCATAAGATTTTTGGGCCCATTGAATAGCACCATCCAGATCACCATTTATTTCTGAAATGATGGCCATATTATAACAACCTCTGCCTGCTAATTTCCCATCCGCACTTTTTGTTTCCTCCAGCCATATCTGCGCAGCTCCATCCCAATTGCCTGACTGTGCCCTGCGTTGTGCTGTTTTAAAATTCTGATCTCCACCAACAAAATAATCTCTTGAAACCCTGATCCAGTAGGGCAGTATCCTGGAAGCATATGCCTGGCCTGCCTGGATTCCAACTTCTTTTACGGCTTCCTTACGTCCGATGAGGGCAGATGCTGCTACTGCAGGGTTAATACCGGTTCCCGGAGATGAAAGATCACGTCCGATGATATATTCATCAAGAATAGTTCTTGTTGTGGGATCGTAAATTCTCCATCCCGTTTTTACATTTGTTGATATGTTCAAAAGATGTTCAATAGCAGGAAGACCTCCGGCAAGACTAACACCTGCTGGATTGCCCGCATAGTTTAATCTGGAATCCGCATCAAAGAGTTCCAGGGCGAATAAAGCGTCCGTATTACTTTCCCTGCAAATTCTTTCTACAGAATCCCAGAGTAATGGAGTCGGGAACACACCTGCTCCATATGATCTGAGATCTAATCCATTCAGGGATTTAACCTGTGTAAACCGGGTATTTTTCATGAGTTCATCCGAAAGGCCCTGGATACTTGCCTGGGCGCCGGACATCTGAAGTTCATTCGTTTCCAGGGAAACTACTTTGTGAATAGCGTCGAGCGTTTTTGTCTCGCTGGAAGCCTGCGTTCTGTTCACAATTGCAACTGACTTAATATTTGGTGGAATGGATACCGGTGCGGGTTTGGTTACATTCAGTGACATTAAGCTGGTAGAACTGCAGGAATAGCATAGGATGACTATGCAGATAAATACAAATGGATTTTTCATGGATGAGTTGTTTAAAAAGGTCGGTATTCTTCCTTTTAAAACGAATCAATCCATTTATTTAGTATCATTTATATATGAATTTGGATATACTGGCGGCCTCCATTCCTTTTTGAGCATGGCGAACTGGTATTCACTGCCCCATTTGCCTTTATAATAAATATTTTCA
>DATHNR010000038.1:0-5326 GCA_035485835.1 Puia sp. | reverse complement strand
TGGAAAGTTATGCACATATTGGATATTGGGAAAGCTGAAGAACATCCTTATACTGCGCCTGCAAGAATTGTACAAGGAGTGTTGAATTATGAGCCGGAATTAAAATAGAGATTGATCTTAAATCTTATTTCACATGAAAACAATACTCATATTTGTGGCAACACTTGATGGCAAGGTAACTAAATGGGGTGAACCGAATGTCAGAGTATGGTCATCTCACCAGGACCAGGATTATTATAAAAAGGTGTGGGACGAATCACAATTTATTGTAATGGGGAGTAACACATTCAATGCTGATAAATTTAGCCCTTCTGCAAGTCATCGGATTATTGTCATGACGAGGCACCCAGAAAAATATAAAAACCTTGAGATTCCCGGGCAAATTGAATTTACAAATGGAACACCTGTTGAATTAAACTCCCGTTTTATAAACGAGGGTCATCAGCAAATGCTGGTTGTTGGAGGCCCGCATGTCGCTACTTCATTTTTACAGGAACAATTAATTGATGAATTATGGTTAACGATTGAGCCAAAAATATTTGGAGCAGGAGACAATTTTGCGATGGGGGCAAAACTGGACATTCAATTGCGTCAGATTCAGTGTGAAAAAGTAAATGACCAGGGAACACTGATTACCAAATATGCTGTGCTGCATCTCTGATTCCCGCGGATCCATCAGTAAAGCACCCGATTTCAAAATATTGTAAAAATAATTTCTGTGAAAAAAATTAAATTGGATGAAAGGCTGGTTTAATATTTGGCGTAGAACTGACCGGTTGTAACAGTCTGACTTACCACAGCTGAATCAGTATCCATATATAATACCCCGCTGAATGTTCCTTTAATATATGTGGATGTTGATTCTGTAATGGTACAGGTAAAACTCTGATCGACATTTCCTAAATCATAGGTAGTATTCCAGATTGAAGTTGGAGCAGCACTTCCAATGGGTGAAACATAGGACAGGCTATTGTTGGTTGTTCCGTTCAGTGCACTTATATTATAAGTCGTTCCTGCTGTAAAATTGTCCTGGTCCGACCAAAGAGTGATTGCGGACTCCTCATTTTTATTAGTACCTACTATCGTTAGATTATAAACACCACTTCCCAAATTCGTTTTAGCAGCTATTACGGTTGTATTAAATGCTTTGGAACTGCCGTTGAAAGATCCACTAAAAAAATAATTGGAAGAGCTGCTGGAACTCTTCTTGCAGGAAAAAATAAACACTGAAAAAGTAAAAAGAACGATTAGTTTTAAGGCGGTTTTCATATAAATTGTTTTTCAATTGTTAAACGCGTGCGTTTACACAATATTGTTCGTGCGCGTCAGGAATTTATTCAATGGTATATCAACCGATGCAACTGTTCATATTATTGAAGTTGGAATGAAGCGTAATAATTTTGGTATATTAGTTGGAAAGAACTCATAATGACAATTAAAAAAATGAAAAATATATTGCCGTTTCTTACGCTTATGTCATCCTATGTATTTTCTCAGAATAGCCTTTCTTCCAATAAGCCCTCATTTGATCCGCATCAATGGAAATTGGGAGTCGCTTTATATAGTTTTCACGAAGTCAGTCTGCCGGGCGAATTAGCCAAAGCAGACAGTGCGGGATTAAAATATGTGGAGGGTTTTAGTTTTGGAAAAGCAGGACCTGATTTCAATGATTCTTTGCTGGGACAGCTTTCTACTGAAGGTATTGAGAAGGTAAAAGCGATGGTAAAATCTTTTGGACTCAGGATGGAATCTATTTACATCACGGGAGGAAGTACTGTGGAAGCATGGAACAAACAATTCAAGCTGGCAAAGGAATTAAATGTAAAATTTGTTACTGCTGAACCTAATATTAACATGTGGGATTCTATTGATAGTCTTGCGGGTGTGTATGGATTAAAAGTTGCCATACATAATCACTGGAGGGGCATGAGTCGTTACTGGAGTCCGGACACAGTACTTGCGGCCATTAAAAATCATCCCCATTTTGGCGTATGCGCGGATCTTGGTCACTGGCCAAAAAGCGGTCTTGATCCGGTAGAATCGCTTAGGAAATTGCAGGGGCATTTAATTGCTATTCATCTTAAAGATATTGCAGCTGCCAACAATCCAAAACTGCAGGATGTTCCTGTAGGAACCGGGATCGTTAATTTCCCTGCTGTTTTTAAGGAACTGGAAAGGCAAAAGTTTGATGGGTATATATATATTGAACGGGATGCACAGGATAAACCCAGCAACCTGGCATCGGTAATACAAACAGTCAAATACTATAATTCAACACTGGGTCTAGCGAAATAAGATTGTACTAATTCTAAAAAATAAAACTTATTAATTGTTGTCTTTTAAAAAAGAAATGAGTAACAAATACTACCTTTCTATTCATCATAATTACTTTATATGACAAACAGACGCAAATTTTTACAACAGTCAGGCATGCTGGCACTGACTGGCTTATTATATCCCGGACTCAAAGGAACAAATAATTTTTTTGGGGTAAAAGCTACCAGGCCGATTGGCCTTCAGTTGTACACGCTTGGTAATTTAATGACAACTGATACGTCGGGCACCCTTCAAAAAGTAGCTGCTATTGGTTATTCGCAGGTAGAAAGTGCGGGCTCGCAAAAAGGGAATTGGTATGGATTCAAACCAAAAGAATTTGCAACAATGGTAAAAGATGCCGGAATGACCTGGCGTTCAGCTCATGTTGGCGGTGCGCCGATCACCATCGACCAGATTATGAAAATGGCTAAGACAGCTGAAGATTCTGCAAAAATTCAAAAGATGGCAGCAGGGTTTAAGAATATGCCGAAACAGATTAACCTGAGAGACAATTATCAGCAACTCGCAGATGAAGCTGCAGAAGGCGGACTTAGTTATCTGGTATGTTCTTTTATACCGGTAGATACTTTAGATGAAATAAAAACAGCCGTGGATGTCTTTAATAAATCCGGGGAAGCATGTAAGAAAGTGGGCGTACAATTTGCCTATCATAATCATACTACTGAGTTTGACATGGTAGAGGGGCAACGGCCATTTGATTACATCCTCACCAACACAGACAAAGACATGGTGAAAATGGAATTAGATCTGGCATGGGCAACAAAAGCAAACCAGGATCCTGTAGCGCTTTTCAAAATGCACCCGGGGCGTTTTCCGCTATGGCATGTAAAAGATCTGGATAAAGTAAACAAAGAACCTGCTGAAGTAGGATCGGGAATAATAGATTTTAAACGCATATTTGACAACTCCAAAGAATCAGGTATGAAATACTTTTTTGTGGAACAGGATGGAGCTCCGCAACCCATACAGGATGTTACAAATAGTTATAACTATCTGAACAAGTTATTAAAATCCTGAGATTCTTATTTTAATTAATTCCTGTAAACCCGGTTCGTCAATGGCGGCTTCGTGCATTTCTACTTTGAGGCCTCCCTTTGGTTTTACGCATGCCATCATTTCATCGCCATTTTTTTCCCGGGTACTTCGAATACCTGTGCATAAGCAATGACATAATGCGTATAGGAAAATCCCTCAATTTTCCCCGGATAAATATTTTCACCTCCACGAAGGATCATATCTTTTTTCCTTAAGGGATCCCTTATTTTTACGAAATGAAAGCAGACTAAAAAGACGTATGCTTCCTGCAAAATAATAAATCATCGGCCGATGTTTGATAAAGAATATTCAGGCAGAAAATATTTTCCTTTTATCATATTGTTTTTGATAACTGGGCAGCGGGTTTGCAGTCAGGTGCTGACTTTAAAAGCGGCAGTCAATTCTGCACTTAACAATTATGGAACGGTTAAAGCCAAAAGCAATTATCTAAAGGCTTCACAAGCCTCTGTTAAAGAGGCTTCTTCTGAATATTTACCCAATCTGAACCTGGCTGCTCAGCAGGCATATGGTACGGCGAACGGACAATTTGGTCCCGTCATAGCCCTGGGCGGAGGCGTTGCATCTTCAGGACCACCTTTTCTTTCACAAAACTGGAACGCTGCCTTTGGCGGCTTATACCTTGCGAATATCAGTTGGGATTTTTTCACTTTTGGAAGAGTTCGTGAGAATATCAATGTGGCTCAGGCAGAAGTTGTCAGGGATGCAAATGATCTGGACCAGGAAAAATTTCAACTGGAAGTAAGGGTTTCAGGCGCATACCTTAGTCTTTTAGCGGCTCAGCGATTAAAATTGTCGGAAGAAAAAAACCTGGAACGGGCCGACACATTTCGTCTGGTGGTTCTGAGTCGTGCAAAAAATGGATTGAACCCGGGTGTGGATTCTTCACAGGCCAATGCAGAGGTTTCCAGCGCCAGGATAGCACTGACGAATGCCATCAACTACGAAGCCGAACAAGCCAGTCAGCTTGCCCAATTATTAAGCATTCCTTATCAGCAATTTCTTCTGGACACTGTTTTCATTAGCCGAATCCCTGCTTCATTCTATGTTTCAGTCCCGAATAATGGTGAGCAACATCCGATATTAAAATATTATCAAAGCCGTATTGATGTTAGCCTTCAGCAGGAAAAATATTTCGACCGTTTCAAATATCCGGTATTCTCCCTTATGGGCGTATTGCAAAGCAGGGGTACGGGATTCGATGCCAGTTACAGTCAGGTTTATCCGGATGCCTTTACGCATAGTTATTGGGACGGGGTCAAACCTTCAAACAGCAATTACCTGTTGGGAGTTGGTGTTGTGTGGAATCTGACAAACCCAATCAGGGTGCATCAGAAAGTTGCCGCGCAGGAATGGACATCGAAGGGGTTGCAAAATGAATATGAACTGGTGAGCCAGCAAATAAAAACGCAGCTTGCACTGGCAGATCAAAAAATAAAATATGCGATTGACAATTACCAGGAAGCTCCCATCCAAATGAAAGCTGCCACTGATGCCTACATACAAAAATCTGTATTGTACAGGAACGGTCTTACCAATATCGTGGATGTAACACAGGCATTGTATATACTTAACAGGGCGGAAACAGACCGGGATATTTCGAACAACAATGTATGGCAGGCATTATTGCTGAAAGCAGCAGCAGCTGGTGATTTTGGATTGTTTGTAAATGAAATTCAATAGAACATGGGTTTAATAAGAAGTGCGCTCAGAAGGCCAATATCCATTCTGGTTATTGTATTGGGTCTGTTCTTTTTTGGAGTAAATGCAGTGCGCAATATCAAGATTGATATTTTCCCTGAACTGAATCTTCCTGTCATTTTTATATCAAATCCCTATGGCGGATTTACACCTACGCAGATGGAAGCTTTTTTCGGGAAGACATATGTGAGCCTGTTATTGTATGTGTCTGGTGTAAAAAGTATTGAAACCAGAA
>DATHNR010000037.1:0-2389 GCA_035485835.1 Puia sp. | reverse complement strand
TTTTTCCCCAGCTTCCTCCCATATGAACAAACATGGATTTATCTGCAAAAAGTACATTTAAAGAATCTACATTTTTGTTTGCCATCCATTCCCATTTCAGTTTTGAAAGGTTGATGAGTTCCTGTTGTTCGGGTGTGTTGTTTTGCTGAGCATAGATAGTATATGTGCTCATTATAAATAAAATCAGTATTGGAATTTTCATTTTCATATAATTATCATTTTTAAATTATTAGATCATTTTATTTTACGGCGTGGTATTCTTCATCAGTAACTCTCTTCAACCAAATAGTTTTACCATTTTGAGCGGGAGTAACCGCGAAATAGGCAAAGCCGCTTCGGGGAGATGCACCATGCCAATGCTGAACACCGGGAGAACATTTAATCACATCCCCTTTATGAACGATCTGGATTGGTTTTCCCTTCTCCTGATAGTAGCCAATACCTTCTGTAATAACCAAAACCTGCCCTGCCGGATGAATATGCCAGTCTAATTTAGCGCCCGGCGCATAGGTTGCAACAGCGATACTGTAATTCAGGATGCTATCCGGTTTGCTTAATTCATTAAGCCAAATTTTTCCTGTGTGATTGTCAGTAGTTGAAATCTCACCTTTTGGAAATATGGAAGTGTCCTGGGCTAAGATATTAGAAGAAAGAGCAATACATAAGAACAAAACTTGTATAATATGTCTCATAATATTATTATTGTCTAGTCTTTTTGAATTCCGATGCTTTGATGAGTATGACCGTTCAAAATCTACTTTACTTTATAGGCGATGATTCGGTTCGTCCCAAAAGAGGGAACGTAAAGGGTTTTTGTTTTGATGTCATACGCTATGTCATTGGACATTATACGTTTTGCACGGGTATCCAGTAATACCTGTTTTGTTCCTTCAGCTGTCACGAGATAAAGGATGCCCTGATAATTGCTGATGATAAATTCGTTTGATGCGATCATAACAATTCCATCAAGTCCGCTTTCGAAACCGTCTGCAATTTTTGTAATCTGCTTTTTGTCATTTACTTTATCAACTCTTGTGGACGTCAGTACATATAAATCTGTTCCCACCACAAGCAGACCGTTTGCGCCTGGCATGTTTTCCAGATAAACAATCGGTTTTTCATCTTCCATCCTGTAAATCTTCGCTGCTCTCGTATCTGATACATAGATAATTCCTTTGGAATCCACTGCGAGGTCATTCAACATTTGAGCTCCTTCAAATGGAATGTGTTTTTTAACAACCGCTTTTTGAATATCAATCACCGCAACCGATGATGTTTCGGCCACAAAAAGTAATCCGTTGAATATGGCTGATCCCTTACAGGAAGTTAGTCCTGTGACCCAATTGTTCTGAATTAATTTTCCATTCAGATCATAACGCACAATAGCGCCGGAATTC
The DNA here is from genome assembly GCA_035485835.1 of Puia sp. Classification (GTDB taxonomy): domain Bacteria; phylum Bacteroidota; class Bacteroidia; order Chitinophagales; family Chitinophagaceae; genus Puia. The sequence goes on along the minus strand of DATHNR010000037.1, from coordinate 992 downwards.
ATACTGGATATATACAGCGAATTCGATATTGGATCGTATAGCGCAGATTCAGGATTCCGTAACGTCACGGAATCTGTTTCCCATAACTTCTCAAGACTATGCTGAGCGAATAGTGTTGAAGACAACAGTAATACAATTCCGGATAATAATATTTTATTCATCGAACTTAATTTAGTTTGTATGTGATTCGATAGATCATTCCGGCCTGATCATCTGAAACTAGCATCGATCCGTCAGCGAGAACGAGCACATCTACCGGGCGACCCCATGATTTTTGGGCAGCTTCATCCAGCCAGCCGATTGCGAATGGTTCATATTTGGCAGCCTTACCATTTTCCAATGTAACAAGACTAACCCTGTAACCTATTTTTTTACTGCGATTCCATGAGCCGTGCTCCGCAATGAAGATTTGATTTCTATACTTCGCCGGGAATATCTTTCCCGTATAAAATTTGAGTCCCAGTGAAGCCACGTGAGGACCCAGGTTTATCGCTGGTGGCGTAAATTCAGAAGCCTTATGATCACCACCAAATTCCGGATCTTTGATTGTACCGCTATGATAATATGGATAACCGAAATTCATTCCTGCCCTGGGTGCTGTATTCAACTCATCGAATGGAAGATCATCACCCAGCAGATCTCTGCCATTATCAGTGAACCACAACTCATGGGTCGTAGGATGCCAGGTGAATCCAACTGTATTGCGTATACCACTTGCAAATTTTTCAAATTCTGTTCCGTCATCATTCATTCTGAATAAAGATGCATATTGTTCAGTAGGTATGCCTATGTTGAATGGAGCGCCGACAGGTACATATAGTTTCCCATCAGGTCCGAAGGCAATGTATTTCCATCCATGTGGCCAATCCGTTGGAAATTTATTATAGATTACAACGCCCTTGCCCGGGTTTGCCAAATTCTTTTCGATGTCCGAAAATCTGGTGACTTTGCTGATCTCTGCAACATATAACGCGCCATTTTTTACGGCTACC
>DATHNR010000036.1:0-12073 GCA_035485835.1 Puia sp. | reverse complement strand
ACTCCTCGGAGCATTGATATTTACACTTACTCTTGTGCCGGTTCTGGTAGATGCTTTACTGAATAAGAATGTAAGGGAAAAACATAATCCATTTACACACATGCTTACAGGATGGATCCTGTTTGGATTCAAGTTTGTATTCGGAAATAAAAGACTGGCGCTTGGAATTTCAATAGTTTTTATAGTGATCGGCTTTTATTCATTCAAATTTCTGGGATCAGAATTTCTGCCTGAACTCAATGAAGGCTCGCTCTGGGTGCGGGCAACAATGCCTTACAGTATTGCTTTGGATAAATCGGTACAGGTGGCAAACCAAATGAGAAGTATTATGATGCAGTTTCCACAGGTTAAAAAAGTGGTTTCACAAACCGGCCGGCCGGATGATGGAACCGATGTCGCTGGATTTTACAACAATGAATTCGATGTCGCATTATATCCCCAGGAAGAATGGAATCCAAAAATTTCCAAAGATGAACTAATCGAGCAGTTACGCAAATCACTTTCTGTAATTCCCGGTGCCGAATTGAATTTTTCTCAACCAATTATGGATAATGTGGAAGAAGCTGTTTCAGGTGTTAAAGGATCCATTTGTGTTAAGATATTCGGCGATTCCCTTAATTATATGGAAGAAAAATCAGACGAGGTTGATAATGTACTCAAGACTGTGAAAGGAATTACCGATCTGGGTGTTATCCGGAACATCGGGCAACCTGAACTCGATATTGACCTTGACCAGGACCGCATGGCATTATATGGTGTTTCAACTGCGGATGCCAATGCTGTTATCGAAATGGCTATCGGTGGTAAGGCAGTAACCCAGCTATACGAAAGCGGAGTCAGACACTTTGATATTCGCATCCGGTTTCCGGTTGAATTCAGATCTTCAGATGATGATATTGGGAATTTGCAGGTTCCCACTGCTTCAGGATCTAAAGTTCCTGTAAAACAAATCGCAACGATTACACAGAAGACCGGACCATGTTTGATTTTCCGGGATGATAATGAAAGATATTCTGCTATTAAATTTTCTGTTGAAGGAAGGGATATGGGATCTACCATAAAAGAAGCACAGGAAAAAGTAGATGAAAAGGTCAAACTAAAAAAAGGCTACAATATGGTCTGGCAGGGTGATTTCGAGAATCAGCAGAGGGCTTCCAAACGACTGACAGAAGTTGTACCTATCAGTCTGCTGCTCATTTTCCTTTTATTATTTATAATGTTTGGAAATCTGAAAGACGCAGGTCTCGTATTTCTGAATGTACCATTCGCAGTTGTTGGTGGCATCTTTGCATTAATGATAACCGGAACAAATTTTAGTATTTCCGCCGGAATCGGTTTCATCGCTTTGTTTGGAATATGTATATTGGAAGGGGTATTACTTACTACAGCATTTAAGCAGAATCTGGAAAGGTTGCGTGGAGAAAATCCATTGTATACCGCAGTTAAAAGAGGAGTTAATTCCCTGATACGTCCCGTTCTGATGACTGCTTTTATGGCAACCATCGGTTTATTACCCGCGGCGATGTCGGCCGGAATCGGATCAGAAAGTTCCAGACCTCTCGCACGGGTGGTGATCGGAGGACTTATTTGCGCAACAATTTTTTCACTATTAATATTTCCGGTTGTATTCTTTTTATCCTACCGGAATGTGGATACACGTCATCAGGGTGAATCTGATGATAGTGTTAAAGTGAAAGCTTAAGATAATTATACTGCAAATGATGTTCCGCATCCGCAGGTCTTGGAAGCATTGGGATTATTAAAACTGAAACCACGGGCATTCAACCCGTCTTCCCAATGTACCTGCATACCGCTGAGATAAATACCATGGGATGGGTTCATGATAAATGAAAGGGAATTGGATTCAAACAATTGATCCACTTCCTGGCGTTTGTCAAAGCCAAGAATATAAGAAAGCCCGGAACAGCCGCCGCCTTTTACCCCGATACGAAGAAAATTTCTACTATCGAACCCGGGTTCATCCATGAGACGCCTGATCTCTTTTACAGCCTGAGGGCTGAATTGCAATGGAGATTCCACAATAGTTTCCATACTGCAAATTTACCAATTTATGACTACAGTTCAAACTAAGGCTTTATGTCAATTCAAAAAGATCAAAGCGTTGTAAAAGCGAAGTCCCAGGCTCCTGGCCCATTAAAGAATCTTTTTGGCTTCAAAACTAAGTGCATCTGAAACAATATGGTGAAGGGAAGCTTTAGGGGTTTGCATTACCATTTCAAGAAGATTTTTATTAAGATCCTGGCCGGTGGCTGATTCGGGTAAAAAAGATGCGACCTGGTTGATGATCAGCATGTTTTGCTCCTTGAGATTACGGATAGCGTCCCACGCCTCCGGACTCACGTAAATTTGTTGAGTAATGTTATGGTCGAATTCCTGGCGGATGGTTTGAATCAGGAGATTCTGCATTTCACGAACACTTAATCCCGCTTGGTTGCTCCGGCTAATGAGATTTGGAAGTGCAATCCGGTCTGCGAGCAGGATAAGTCTTTCATAAGCCTGTAATTTCATTGGCGTTGTAGATAATGTATTAACCGGCTTAGAGGTCGCTCTTCCCTGTTTTACCTGTTTCCGTTGTACCCAGAATATATATGCGAGAATTGATGCCAGAATGACGGCAAATGAAATGGAAATAATGTATTCATTCGTACTAAGCATCAGCAGTAATTTAAGATTAAACGAAAATACGTAAAGCAATATTTCTAATTCTTTAAATAAAAAAATTACTCAAACAATAATCCCCCTGTTCAAAACCAGGTTTACCCGATCATGTTTCCTGCAAATAAATAATTGTACTCTTCAGAAACAAAAAATCGGGTACTTTGCCATAGTTTGAATGAGATCCATGGAGAAAAAGTTATTCACAGATTCTGGGATTGAAATAAATTCCCTTTATGAACCCGAAGACGGAAATATTAACCGGGAACTTCCTGGAAAATACCCTTTTACCAGGGGTATCAGGACTGATATGTACAGGTCAAAACTGTGGACCATGCGCCAGTACGCCGGTTTCAGTACGGCTGGTGAAAGCAATAAAAGATACCATTACCTTCTGAGTCAGGGTGTATCCGGACTAAGTGTTGCTTTCGACCTTCCCACACAAATCGGATATGACAGTGATCATATTCTTTCAGAAGGTGAAGTTGGCAAAGTAGGAGTTGCCATAGACTCTATCCGGGATATGGAAGAACTATTTGCGGGCATTTCGTTGGAAAATATTACCACCTCAATGACAATCAACGCTACGGGTTTTATTCTCCTCGCATTTTATGTAGCTCTTGCAAAAAAACAGGGCGCTGATTTGAAAAAAATTTCAGGCACAGTTCAGAATGATATTTTGAAAGAATATGCGGCCAGGGGAACTTATATATATCCGCCGCGACCTTCCATGCGTATCATCACGGATATTTTTGAATGGTGTGGAAATGAACTTCCGAAATGGAATACAATTTCAATTTCAGGATATCATATTCGCGAAGCCGGTAGTACGGCAGTTCAGGAAATTGCATTTACCCTGGCTAACGGTAAGGCCTATGTGAAAGCAGCCATCGAAAAAGGACTGGATATTAATATTTTCGGAAAAAGACTTTCTTTTTTCTTCAATGCACACAATAATCTATTTGAAGAAGTAGCGAAATTTCGTGCGGCCCGGCGCATGTGGGCGCATATTATGAAAGAACTCGGAGCGACTGATCCCCAGGCCATGATGTTACGTTTTCATGCTCAAACCGGAGGAAGCACACTTACTGCACAACAACCCTCAAATAATATAGCCCGCGTAACAATACAGGCACTCTCTGCAATATTCGGTGGCACACAATCATTACATACAAACGGTTATGATGAAGCACTCGGTCTTCCTACGGAAGAAGCAGCTGGTTTAGCTTTGCGTACCCAACAGATAGTAGCCTTTGAAAGTGGGGTTACAGGTACTGTAGATCCCCTTGGAGGCAGTTATTTTGTGGAATCCCTTACGAATTCAGTTGAAGAAGCCGCCTGGGATCTGATCCGGAAAATAGAAGAGATGGGAGGAAGTGTGGATGCAATTGAACAAGGATTTATCCAGAACGAAATTGCAAAAAGCGCTTACAGTTTTCAGCTTAAAGTTGAAAACAAGGAAAAAATAATTGTTGGTGTAAATGCTTTTGAATCCAATGAAAAAGATCTTACTGAAGTATTTCGCATTGATGATTCTATCCGGAAAATACAATCAGAAAAACTGTCTGCGCTACGCCGGGAAAGGGATCCTGCCAAATGCGATCAAATACTTCAGCTGCTGAACGATCATGCTTCATCCGGTGAAAATCTGATGCCTACAGTTATTAAAGCAGTAGAAGCAAACTGCACACTCGGAGAAATCGCCGACACACTCCGTGAAGTATTTGGAGAATATAAAGGTTAACCCGTTTAGAATTAATTCGGCAATGCCTGAGCTTCCAATAATATGACTTTGATCATAGTTGGTCCGGTTATCGGTCCCGGAGCGTTGGAACCATCCGCAGCGCGCAGATCAATAGTAACAGATCCGGTTGTATGGATCGCACCATAGGCTACCCCGTCGAAGACTTCAGGCATTTGTTCATAAGTTGGACTGGAAGAAGATGGATCATCAAAAGATAAATATACCAACACCCCGCCATTCAGGTCTATGTCCTGGGTCAGCTCTGGAACCGCAAGAGAAGTATAATAAAAAGTCGTCCCGTCAGGGTCAGTCCCTAACGCCCATTGATTGGCCTGAACTGTATATACAGCTGAGAAAACCTGGTTTACCTGTTGGATAGTTGTTTTGGAGCAACCTGAGAAGGTTACAATAGCGAACACAGATAAGAGAGCAATTTTCATATTGTTGGTTTTACAATCAATTCGGATGATTGACTTTATTTTGCAAAAATAGTTTAATCACAGAAAAGAAATACTTCTAATTTCATAAAATCATATATAGTTAAATATGCAGGCGTTTCTAAAAGAATTATTCAAGGGTCAGGATTATGATGAAAAGAATTTCTTTCTCATTGCAGGACCCTGTGTGGTGGAGTCCGCCGAACTGCTTGATATTGTCGCTTCAAAAGTATCATCCCTTTGTATAAAAATGGGTATACCTTATATATTCAAAGCATCTTACCGTAAAGCAAACCGAACCAGTGGAGGATCATTTACAGGCATTGGTGATGAACAGGCTCTGTCTCTTGTTCAAAAAACCGGCCAGAAATATAAGATACCCACCACATCCGACATACATGCACATGACGAAGCGGCACCAGCCTCAGTTTTCATTGACGTGTTACAAATCCCTGCCTTTCTGTGCAGACAAACTGATCTGTTGATCGCAGCCGCTGAAACAGGGAAAATAATCAATGTTAAAAAAGGCCAGTTTATTAGCGGACCTGCCATGAAATTTGCTGCAGAAAAAATCAGAAATGCAGGTAATGAAAAAATAATATTTACTGAAAGAGGGAATACATTTGGATATCAGGATCTGGTTGTGGATTTCCGCAATATTCCCCTCATGCAGGAACAGGGCGTTCCGGTTGTAGTGGATTGTACGCATTCACTTCAGCAACCTAATCAAACAAGCGGTGTAACAGGCGGAAATCCGAAATTGATAAGTACGATATCCATGTCGGCCATAGCTGCTGGTGCAGATGGATTATTTATAGAAACTCATCCTGATCCATCACATGCAAAAAGCGACGGCGCCACTATGCTCAGGCTGGATCTGCTGGAGGGTTTGCTTTTGAAACTTATAAAATTGAGAAAAGCAATAGTTTAATTTATTGCAGACAGATTTTTCAGTCTATGAACTTTTTAACCTGATCAAAATCATTCAGGCAGTAAATGGATTACGTTTCGCTGCCATGATGTAGCGTTTAATATTCATCCAGAAAGCAAGGACAAAATAAACAATCAGGGGTGAACCCATCGTAAGAAAAGAAATATAGATAAACCAAGTTCGGATGCGGGAAGTAGCAATTCCCAAACGATCACCAATGGCAGTACACACACCGAACAACTGCCACTCAATGAATTCCTTCATCCTGTTCATACGGCAAATTTAAAAAAAAATAGGGTAAAGTGCAAGAGCATGCTTAGGCATTAACGCTTTTTTTAGGTAAATTTGTATCCTGAAAATGCCTCCCTCCCACCCCATCAACTAAAATTTGAAGATCATGGTTTTCGACCTGGATTTAATCAAGAAAGTTTATGAAGAAATGCCTTCCAAAATCGCTGAGGCGAAAAAAATAACCGGAAGTGCCCTTACCTTATCAGAAAAAATACTCTATACACATCTTTACTCTAAAACATTACAAAATTATGCACGTGGCAAGGATTATGTGGATTTCGCACCTGACCGTGTAGCCATGCAGGATGCTACGGCTCAAATGGCCCTTCTGCAATTCAGTACATGTGGCCGTGAACGGGTAGCTGTACCTTCAACTGTGCATTGCGATCACCTGATTCAGGCCAAAACCGGTGCCAAATCTGATCTTTCAACTGCACTGGACGTAAATAAAGAAGTTTATGATTTTTTATCCTCCATCTCCAATAAATATGGTATTGGTTTCTGGAAGCCGGGAGCAGGTATAATCCACCAGGTGGTTCTGGAGAATTACGCTTTTCCGGGTGGAATGATGATTGGTACAGATTCTCACACCCCAAATGCCGGTGGACTGGGAATGATTGCCATTGGAGTTGGTGGTGCTGACGCGGTGGATGTAATGGCAGGTCTGGCATGGGAATTAAAGATGCCTAAATTAATCGGTATTAAACTAACAGGTAAATTAAACGGTTGGGCTTCTCCGAAAGATGTTATATTAAAAGTTGCCGGAATACTTACAGTTAAAGGTGGTACAGGTGCAATTGTAGAATATTTTGGCGATGGAGCAGACAGCCTGAGTGCAACCGGTAAAGCCACAATTTGTAATATGGGTGCTGAAATCGGAGCAACTTGTTCCCTTTTTGCTTATGACGAAAAAATGTCAGCATACCTTAAAGCAACTGAACGTGAAGAAGTAGCTCTCCTTGCTGACAAAATCAAAAATTTTCTACGCCCCGATCCCGAAGTATATGCAGATCCTTCAGCTTATTATGACCAACTGGTTGAAATAGATCTGGATGAACTGGAGCCACACGTTAATGGGCCCTTTACGCCAGATCTCGCATGGCCTATTTCCAAATTTGCCGAAGCTGTAAAAAACAATCAATGGCCGGAAAAATTGGAAGTTGCACTTATTGGTTCCTGCACGAATTCTTCCTATGAAGATATTAGTCGTTCTGCTTCGATAGCGAAACAGGCTATTGAAAAAAATCTTGAGACATTGGCAGAATTCACCATTACCCCTGGCAGTGAACTTGTGCGATATACTATCGAGAAAGATGGCTTCCTGAAAATTTTCGAAAAAATCGGCGGTGTTGTTCTGGCAAATGCATGCGGGCCCTGTATTGGTCAATGGGCAAGACATATTGATGATCCAAATCGTAAAAACTCAATCATCACTTCTTTTAACCGAAATTTCGCAAGGCGTAACGACGGATTGTCTTCTACACATGCTTTTGTAGCATCACCTGAAATAGTTACTGCATTCGCCATTGCTGGTCACCTTTCTTTCAATCCTTTAAAAGACACATTGAAAAATAAAAAAGGGGAAAACGTGAAACTCGATGAACCGTCCGGTTTCGAACTTCCCCCCCATGGTTTTTCTGTGGATGATCCGGGTTACCTTCCGCCGGCAGAAGACGGAAGTAAATTGAAAGTTATTGTTAAGCCCGATTCTCAAAGGCTCCAATTGCTTGAACCGTTTAGGCCATGGGAAGGTGTTAATCTTATAGGATTGCGTTTACTCATCAAGGCAAAGGGAAAATGTACAACAGATCATATTTCCATGGCAGGACCCTGGTTAAAATTCCGTGGGCACCTGGATAACATTTCAAATAATATGCTGATTGGCGCCGTGAATTATTTTAACGAAAAAACGGATTCAGTTAAAAATCAAATTACTGGCGAATATGGTCCTGTACCAGCTACCGCACGGGCTTATAAATCACTCGGAGTGGGAAGTATTGTGGTCGGTGACGAGAATTATGGGGAGGGCTCTTCACGTGAACACGCAGCCATGGAACCACGACACCTGGGTGTGCGTGCCATACTGGTCAGGTCCTTTGCGCGAATTCACGAAACCAATTTAAAAAAACAAGGAATGCTCGCTCTGACTTTTGCAGATAAGGCAGACTATGATAAAATTTTAGAGGATGACGTGATTGATATTGATGGATTGACTCATTTCATGCCTGGTCAGCCATTAACCCTTGTACTTCATCACCTTCAGGGTGAGACGGAAGAAATTCTTGCGAATCATACTTATAATGAATCCCAGATTGAATGGTTTAAGGCTGGTGGTGCACTAAATGTAATCAGGGCCGAATTTGCCAAATGATCAAGACGAATGCCTTCGATTTAAACAAAAAGTCTCATTTCGGATCCGGACTGAAAACAATTATCATTTTATGTGTACTTCTTTTCGGGATCCGATTCGTTTTTATTGGCATCATGGGAATCATGCCCCAGGATGCCTATTATGATTTCTATGCCCAGCATCTGGATCTTTCTTACTATGACCATCCCCCGTTAATAGGTTATCTTCTTCGGTTTTTCACCAGTCTTCTTGGTAAAAAAGTTTATGTTTTAAAACTTGCAGACACTTTTGTCACAATTCTGACGATCATCGCTTTTTACAGTCTGGCAAAAAAATTTCTGAGTGAAAACAAAACCCTGATAGCGATTGGCCTTCTTCTTTCTACATTAATGATAAGCATACTCTCGCTGGTATCTACTCCAGATGTTCCACTGATGTTATGCTGGACAATAAGTCTGAATTTTCTGCATGAGGCCATTTTTAGGAGAAAAAATATTTATTGGATTTGGGCAGGGATTTTTACCGGACTCAGCTTTGATTCAAAGTATACCGCGATTTTTCTCATCATCGGACTTATCGGATTTTTGTTGATTTCAAAACCATTTAGGAACCTAATTATTTCCAGGTGGTTTTTCTTATATCTGATTTGTTTCGTAATTACTATTCTTCCAGTAGTTATTTGGAATGCACTTAATGAATTTGCATCATTCAAATTTCAATCCGAAGGACGAGCTCAGGAAGGGGTTCATGTTGATTTTACAGGATTTGTTGGGGTAATAGGTCACCAGTCCGCCGTTCTGCTGCCTCTCCTGTTTTTTTCACTTGTATATTTCATATTTCGTTTCTGCAAAAAATACGGAATCCGATTTACCAGAATACCTGCAGATCAGTTATTTCTTTTATCCTTTTTTATTCCTCTGTTTCTTGGGTTTTTTTTCATTTCATTTTTTTATTGGGTGAAATTAAACTGGATGATGCCGGCTTATATTACAGGAATTATCTGGGTATCCAGATACTGGAATAAAAAATGGGTTCGCTTTCAATTGATTTTTTCTCTTATTCTCCACCTTTTGCTGTCTGTAGAAATTATATTCTATGTCATTCCAATCCGATCTGATGATACGTGGTTTGGCTGGTCAGAATTCTCAAATAAAGTTGAAACCTTGCGGAAAAAATACCCGGATGCCTTCATCTTTTCATCTGACGATTATAAAACTTCGGCCATTCTTAATTTCTATTTGAATGAAACAGTTTATTCAAGGAATATTGTTGGCGAAAGAGCTTTGCAATTTGATTATGTAGGAACGGATCTGAATACATTAAAAGGTAAGAAAGCCATATATATTGATTCCAATCCACGCTTCACTGATCTGAAAAATGAGAACAAAGCTGTGCCATTAACCTATTATTCTTATTTCGATAAGATCATTCCACTCGATCCTATTTTAATTGAAAGTCATGGTCGCACAGAAAGAAAATTTTCTGTTTTCCTCTGCATCAATTATCATCCCAGATAGGATTAATTCGGTAAGAAATAATTCAGCGTTCAACCATCAAGAGTTGGAATAAATTCCCGCGCTGGGAAAAAATCATATGACTATATTAATGTTAATTAATGATAATCAATAGGTTATCTATTGGCACCCGGTTGGATTACCTGGCGGTATCGACAATCTATGAAAACAATTTTTACTTCATTCGCTTGTTTAATCATTACAGTTCATTTATGTGCAGGAACCGTTTATTCGATAACATCCGACAAATCATGGAATGGCAATTTTCCAAGCTATTGCGGCAGTTGCACCTTTAATATTTCCGCAGGCGTTACATTAACCCTTAATACAAATGCAACATGCAATAGTTGCATAATAAATGGTGGAATAATAGCTTTCACGCACGATTTTACTTTCCAGCAGTCTGCTTTTAATAATACAAAAATCAATGTAGGCGCTTATTCCTTTAACCTCCAGAATAATGGAACAAGTTTCTCTAATGATGTTGTTAATGTGAGCGGGGCGGGTATTTTTAACCCGAGTGGAACGATCAGCATTTCAGGTTCTACTTTTAATTTCAGCGGAACTTCTTCATTTAGTAACAATGGAGGTCAGCTCGATATCAGTTCCAGCAATATCTACTTTTATGGTAATTCTTTTTTTAATGCAACCGCAGGTCCCATTAACCTCAATTCTGGCAGCCAGATGATTGCCGGAGATGGTACCCTATCCAGCAAAGCATATCTCCTTTTTAATGGTCCCACTCTGAATCTTGTGGATGCAGGGTCTGCATTGTACATAGCGAACATAAATAACTATTATTATAACTGGGGTACATATAATTCACTGAGTAACTCTAAAACATATACGACTACCAGCAACAATAAGAATTGCGGTGGTACTGGCCAGAATTCCTGTAAAGCGCAGTATTATTATGGATGTGGCAGTTTTTCAAATCAGGGTGCGGTTACCTGTACGACACTTGCAGTATCCATTAACGACTTCAGTGCTTCCCGGTCAGGAAATGAAGTTAAAATCGCATGGTCACTGCCTGATGCAGAACAAAACAGTTATTTCAAAATAGAGCGCAGTAACGATGCCGTTCATTTCATTCCTTTATCAACTTTGGAAGCAGAAGGCAATGATAGTCGCTATACTTACACGGATATTTCGCCAATCGCCGGTGAAAATGATTACCGAATCAGTTTTATTAATTCTGATGGAAAAATCAGTTATTCCAAAATTATTTCTGTTATGATCAATGCTTCGGCAGAAATCTCGGCCTTTCCAAATCCTGTAACCGGCGGTCAATTTTACATTCAGATACCTGATTCTGAATCTGCAACAATCAGCGTTTATAGTTTGCAGGGGCAATTGCTGTATATGAATACCCTCGCCGGTCAGACAAAATATGCTGTTCGTCTCCCCCAAACAAGTAATAAACAATACCTGGTAGTGCATGTGGTTACAAAGGAAAATTCAAGTACTTTCAGCCTGTTAAGCATGCCTTAATCCGCGAACTTCTGAATTAAAGCCCAAAAAACTTCCGGCATCCCATGCGGAATATTATATTCGTTTTCAGTTTGAAAACGAATCCAATGAAACACCTGATTTACCTGCCCTTACTAATAACGTTCATAGCTTGTTCTTCTAAAAAGCTCACTACTTCCAAAGAAGAACAACAAACCCTCCCTGATCTTCCCCTTTCAGAATTAGATATTCCTATTAAAATAGCTGCCGCTCCAATTTTTGCGAAAGCTGAGAAACTTGTTCCTTCAGAATTCACTTCCGATGCATGGCCCGATTTTATGCATCCTTCCTGTGACTTCCGATATAAATATCGTTTTGTTAGAACCAGTCTTCAGATTTCCTGTGCAAATAATGTAATTAGTATTCGATTCGGTGGCAATTACCAGGTGAGCGGCAGTAAATGTTTATGCACAGCCGGCATACCAGTAACACCCTGGATTTCCGGAAATTGCGGATTTCTGCCTCAACCCCTTCGCAAAGTAAATATGGCTCTTAATACCAATTTGCAATTTCTTCCGAACTACCAGATCCATACAACTACAACCATTACCCAGATTCAACCCGTTGATAAATGTTCTGTTTCAATTTTTTCTAACGATATCACTCAAATGGTAATGGATA
>DATHNR010000035.1:0-6802 GCA_035485835.1 Puia sp. | reverse complement strand
CCGAACCCATAAACCCAATCAAAAATATTCGCATAATTAATTAATAAAATTCAACGTTTTTAAGAGCCGCCCGTTGCATATCGTATATCTAGTATAGATGAAACATATGCAGTCCGCGAATTACATAAATGCATTAAATCCGGTAATATCCATTCCGGTAATCAGCAAATGAACATCATGTGTTCCTTCATAAGTTAGAACGCTTTCCATATTCATTAGATGCCTCATAATAGGATATTCACCGGTGATACCCATTCCACCCAGTATCTGTCTTGCTTCCCTCGCAATATTTGTTGCAATTTCGCACCCGTTCCTTTTCGCCATGGACACCTGTGCCGGAGTAGCTCTTTTTTCGTTCATCAGCATTCCCAGTCTCCAATTCAATAATTGAGCTTTGGTAATTTCGGTAATCATTTCAGCCAGTTTCTTCTGTTGTAGTTGGAAACCACCAATAGGCCTGCCGAATTGTATCCTTTCTTTACTATACCTGAGGGCCGTATCATAACAGTCCATAGCAGCACCTACTGACCCCCATGCAATGCCATATCGTGCTTTTGTTAAACAGCTTAACGGGCCTTTTAATCCCCGGATATCAGGAAACAGATTTGATTTGGGAACTTTGACATTGTCGAAAACCAGTTCTCCTGTGGAAGAAGCCCGCAGGCTCCACTTCCCATGAGTTGTGGGAGTGGTAAAACCCTCCATTCCCCTTTCTACAACTAAACCCCTGATATCACCATGCTCATCCTTAGCCCAAACTACAGCAACCTGGGCAAATGGAGCATTGCTTATCCACATCTTACTTCCGTTTAATATGACATGATCACCTGCGTCTTTAAAATTAGTCAGCATGCCTGCGGGATTAGAGCCGTGATCGGGTTCTGTAAGGCCAAAACAACCCAGCCATTCGCCTGTTGCAAGTTTTGGCAATATCCTCTTCTTCATGTGTTCCGGTCCGTAAGCATGAATTGGAAACATTACCAGAGATCCCTGCACTGAGGCCGTAGACCGGACACCACTGTCTCCTCGTTCAAGTTCCTGCATCATCAGACCGTAACTGATATAATCAAGACCTCCTCCTCCGTAAGATTCGGGAATAGTAGGTCCAAAACAACCCAGATCCCCCAGTTGTTTCACAATCTGGACGGGAAATGCCGCTTTTTGTGCATATTCTTCAATAATTGGACTAATCTCTTTCTTCACATAGGAACGCACAGATTCCCTGATCAACTTATGCTCCTCCGTAAGTAAATCATCCAGCTGATAGTAATCCGGGCTTTGAAAAACATCGGTTTTAGCAGGCATAATGATAGAGTTGGATGCGAAAATACTCAAAAAGGCCAAAGCCGGGGCTTAAGGCTCTAAGTCATACTATTCTTTAAGCTGGCCCTAAAAATTAAAACTCCATTTTCAGGAATCAAAATGATGCATAACACATTCATCATAACTCATTTATCCTTAATTATTTTCTATCAGGACTGAGATTGTTAAAACCGGATGCAACATCCTGCTTTTCTTTGTGTACTTATTATAGTAACAAAATCCGGATGTTGGAACTAACCAAAAGCATACAACATGACGAGCTGGTTGAACGGTGCAGGCAGGGCGACCAGCGCAGTTATGGTGAACTGTATCAGAAATATTCCAAAGCCATGTATAATACCAGTCTCAGGATTGTGAATCATACAGCCGATGCGGAGGATGTGCTACAGGAATCATTTTTGGATGCCTTTGCGGCGATAGAAAGTTTTGCTTACAAATCAACATTCGGAGCCTGGCTAAAAAGAATCGTAATTAATAAATCCATTAACTCTCTCAGGAAAAGGAAAATGGAAATCATTGATATCGAAAAAACGAGTGCCTTGCATATACCGGAAGAAGATAGTTTGGATGAAGAGGGATTGAAATACAAAGTGGAAGAAATTAAAAAAGCAGTGAAAGAATTGCCAAATGGTTACAGGACAGTTATCAGTCTTCACTTATTCGAAGGATATGATCAGGAGGAGATTGCAGAAATACTTCAGATTTCACATGCCACCGTCAGAACACAATATATGAGAGCGAAACATAAATTATTATCACTTATTAAAGAAGGAGGCTTATCATGAGCAGTCCGTTAGAAAAATTTATTCTTGAAAATCGGAATGATTTTGATGCTGAATCACCGAATCCCAGGGTATGGGAGAAGATCAATGAAAAGATGAATCCGGAAACGGATAAAACCGCACCCATTCGTTCCATGCCTTTCAAACGCTGGATGGCTGCTGCAGCTGCTGTCTTGCTGGTGGCAGTATCCGGTGCTCTTTATTATTCATTACATAAGAATAAAATTCAACCATCTGTCGCGGGAACTGCAAACCGTCATGGGGAACCTTCGAATCGTCAGGCAGGTATAAATCCGCCTTCAGATTCACCAGCACAGTTTGCCAGGACAATTCCGGAAAGAAAAGCTCCCGATACGCAAGATCAGGAAGTATCTAATAAAACTAATAATACATCTCCTGATAATGGAGACAGTAAAGAAATGTATTATTACGCAAAGCTGATTGAACTCAAACACGAAGAGCTCAAAACTCTTGAAAAGGATGAACCGCTGCTGTACAGGCAGTTCTCTGGTGACGTGCAAAAGCTTGACAGCGTATACCATACCCTCAAAACCCAGTTACCGAACAATTCCAACCGGGAGCAGGTGATCGAAGCTATGATATCAAATCTTCAGCTTCAGATCGGATTATTAAATAAACAGTTGGACATTATTAAAAAAATCAAACATTCTAAAAAATCAGCGTATGAAAAAGCTTATAAATCCGTTTAAAGGTTTCGTCCTTTTGGCCTTTGCGCTGGCCCCTTTACTGAGCACGGCCAACAATGGTGATGATGTCGAAAAGAAAAGGACAATCTCCAAATCCTATAATGTAGGGCCGGATGACCGGCTATCCATTGAAAATTCATTCGGCAATGTAACCGTTACTACCTGGGACAAAAACGAAATCCAGATCGATATTGAAATTGGTGTGCATGCTTCTTCCGAAGAAAAAGCACAGAAGATGATGGATCTGATCAATGTGAAAGATAACCAGGGCGGTCATGAAATCAGTTTTAAAACTGATATTGGACATATGTCAGGAAAAGATAAAGATAACTGGAGTAAAAATGAGGATACGAGAAAATTTTATGTAGACTATAAAATAATTATGCCCTCCAAAAATCCCCTGCGAATTGATAACAGCTTTGGAAAAACTATTATCCCTGATTTCGAAGGGAGTGCCAGCATTACCAGTAAGTTTGGAGAACTATCAACCGGTAAACTGCCTAATGCAACACTTGTTCATGTGGAATTTGGGAAAGCAGATATTGGTAGGCTGAATAACGCAGACGTCGTTTTGAAGTTTAATGGCAACTCAAATGTTGCAGGCATCGGAGGAACATCAAAAGTAGATGTGCAATTCTGCAGTAAAGTAAATATCACCGTAGATAATGCCCTCAGTTCATTTACCCTTTTTCAATCCTATTCGACTATCAATCTGAGAGTATCCAATAATTTATCTGCTCAGTTTGACGTATATACAAATTTCGGAAGTTTCAATAACAGAACGGAATACAATATCAATGAAGACAGGGATGATGAATCTTCAGGTCCCAAATTTGATAAGACATATACAGGTAAAGCCGGAAGTGGGGCTGCGAAAATTAAAATCAAAAGCAGTTTCGGTAGTGTCCGATTAGTAAATATGGGCGATAAATCCGTCGACAAGGAAAACAATGATGAAGATGATGATAAGGATGCGGATAAGACAAAGGTTAACTTATAATACGACAGAAGACGAAGATATCAATTGTTAATTGTTAATGTTGAAAATCCAATTCACATAAGTTTATTTTATGAATCAATCTAATAGAATTCAGCATTAACAATTAACCATTAATATTTAACCATTAAAAGATTGGCCGCCATTTCACTGGCATATCCGGCCGCAACCTCTGCGGCTTTTTCTGCAAAGTCCTCTCCGGATCCTGCAAATAAAATTGCACGGCTTGCGTTCACCAATAACCCAGCGTCTTTATTCAGCCCATTTAAAGATATTTCTTTCAGGCTCCCTCCCTGCGTACCTACTCCGGGAACAAGATAAAAATGATCGGGAGCGAACGTACGAACATGAGAAAACCATTTTGCATGTGTTGCGCCGATTACAAACATTAAATTTTCGGTTGTTCCCCACTGTGAGGCTTTGCGAATAACAGATTCAAAGAGCATCCTGCCATCACAGGACAGCAATTCAAAATCAGAAGCACCGGAATTGGAAGTGAGCCCAAGCAGGATCGTCCACTTGTCCTCATATTCCAGAAAAGGTCTGACACTGTCTTCTCCCATATAAGGGGCTACCGTAACTGCATCAAAAGAAAGTGTTTCAAAAAAGGCACGGGCATAGAGCGCGGCGGTATTACCGATATCCCCGCGTTTTGCATCAGCAATTTTGAAATGAGTGGAAGGAATATAGTCGGCCGTTTTTTGCATACTCTCCCACCCGGCCGCACCGGATACTTCATAAAATGCTGTATTGATTTTATATGCAACACAATGAGCAAGCGTGGCGTCAATAATTCTTTTATTGAATTCAAATACCGGATCCTGGAGACCTTGTAAAAAACGGGGGACTTTAACCGGGTCAGTATCCAAACCCACACAGAGATAATTTTTTTTAGAACGGATGTTTTGAATAAGTGTATTTCGGGTCATGAATTGATTTTATACTTTTCCTTCATCACCCTCGCAATTTCCCGTGCATCCGCCCCCTCATTACTAAGTTGTGAAATAATATTTTCCTGCGATTGTTTATCCCTGTTCTGACTAAGTTTAAATACATTCCTAATGGAAAGAACTTCTATTTCAAATGCTACAATGGCCTGCATCATCTTTTCTACATATGCAGGATCCATATGCTGAACGAGAGAAGGTGAACCAGGTCTTTCATAAGTCTCTGTTAGTCTTGTCAGAAGCTGAAGAAGAAACGCGGCGTCCTGGAAACGGATCGTTCCTGCAGCATGAACGGCCTGGTAATTCCATGTACTTGCTATCTGTTTATTTTCATACCAGCTCGCACTTACATAAGTATGTGCACCTGAAAATACTACCAAAACGTTTGGGTTCTTTAAAAAAGCATTTGTATGATCCTGCTTTTTCATAAAATGACCCTGCAGGAATAATTTATCTCCCCTTTGCTCAAATAAAAATGGAATCTGAGTTGCCACGGGTTTTCCACTTTCGTCCGCGCCACAAATCAATGCAAAAGGATGTGCCCGCATGTAAGCAATAACTTCATCAGGATGACCAGCCTTAAAATAAGGTATATCGTACATAGTGAGATTATGCGTCTACAAGTTCGGCACGTTTTTCTGCATTGATATTTGCATTGATCATCGCGATGCTTCTCGCTGCATTACCTGCAAAATCCTGAAATGCTTTTTTAGCCGCAAAATTCTCGCTGATCATTACAGGCTTACCTTCATCACCACCCTCCCTGATGTGTTGTATCAGCGGAATCTGACCCAGAAAAGGAATATCATATTCTTCAGCAAGTCTTTTACCTCCATCTTTCCCAAAAATATAATATTTGTGCAACGGGGCTTCTTCACTTACAAAATAACTCATATTTTCTACCAGGCCGATTACAGGCGCTTTTAACTGCGCCTGTGCAAACATCGCGATGGCTTTTTTCGCATCAGCCAATGCAACATCCTGAGGGGTGCTTACAACGATTACGCCTGTCACTGGAACTGTCTGCATAAGGGTTAGATGTATGTCTCCGGTGCCGGGAGGCATATCAATCACCAGATAATCCAATTCATCCCAAAAAACTTCCGATACAAATTGTTTTATCGCTGAACTCGCCATTGGTCCACGCCAGACAACAGCACTTTTTTCATCAATGAGTAAACCGATACTCATCAACCTGATCCCATATTTTTCCAAAGGCAATATCATCCCTTTCCCATCGACAGTTTTCATCATTGGCCTTTCTCCCCTGACGCCAAACATAATGGGCAGGCTTGGTCCGTAAATATCTGCATCCATAAGCCCTACTTTTGCGCCATCTGCCGCAAGAGCCAGGGCAAAATTGGAAGCCACCGTACTTTTACCCACCCCGCCTTTTCCGCTTACAATCGCAATAATATTTTTAACTTTTGGCAGCACGGTTTCAGGATCGGATCTTCTCGAATTCATCTCGGAAATAAAATTTAATTTGACATTAATTTCATTACCAATAAGATGATGAATAGCCTGAATGCAGGAATTTTTAATCAGATCTTTCAATGGACAGGCCGGTGTAGTAAGGACAATTGTAAAAGAAAGATCATTCCCGTTTATAACAATATCCCTGACCATATTTAAAGTGACCAGGTCTTTGCCAAGATCCGGTTCCTGAACTGTACTAAGTGCCTGTAACACATTCTCAACCTTCATGCGCAATGTTTTGTTAAAAGAATAATCTGGCTGTAAAATTAAACTATGGGGAGATTAATTTGTTTACGATTTACGGTTTATAAACTTTATTTTTGCCGCAGTTTTGAAAAAATTTCTATTATACTTCTTATTGCTTAGCCTGCCCTTCGCCGTGGAAGCCCAATTCGATAAATTGAAGGATTCCGTAGTTCAGTTTTATGGCATAGTAATGACCGCCGACAGTCTCCTAGGCATACCTTCAGTGAGTATTGTGGTGAAAGGCCAGCACCGCGGGACTTTTACAAATGAACAAGGTGTGTTTTCAATTGTCGTAATGAAAGGCGATCAAATTGAGTTCAG
>DATHNR010000034.1:0-3169 GCA_035485835.1 Puia sp. | reverse complement strand
CTATAAAAATATAATCCCCTTTGGCCTGGCGCATCCCCCAGTTATTGCCACTTGCAAAACCCAGATTTTTTTTACTAAGCAGAAGTCTGGTATTAGGATATGCGGTTACATCGAATACGGTAGCAGGATTCACAGAGGAGGCCATATCGCATACCAGGATTTCGTAATGTGGATAAAGCAGGTTTTTGCTGGACTCAAGAAATGCCGCGGTAATCTCTGCCCTGTTATAATTCAGGGTTATAATGGATACCAGGGCCTGATTACCTTCTCCGGAAGAATTCATTTCGGGAAGATAATGCCTAATAATGACCCATGAAAACTAAGCGCTGGATTTTTGAATCAGTGCAGAAGGCGTATTGGCCATGATCCAGAGATCATACATGAAATTGTATTTATTAGCGTAGTCAATATCCAGGTTGATCCTTTCTTCGGCCGACATATCCTCGTGGCCTCTTTTCTTAATCTGCCAAAGTCCTGTAATTCCTGCAGGAGCTAGAAAACGTTGTGCGCACTGGTCCGTGGTTAACGTTGCAGCTTCATACAGTGGCAATGGACGATTTCCTACCAGAGACATATCTCCCAACAATACATTGAGGAGCTGGGGTAATTCATCCAGGCTGGAATTCCGCAGGAAAGCGCCAACTCTGGTAACACGCGGGTCGTTATTTATTTTAAAGAAAGAAGGATTCTTCGGTGCAGAACCTTCCGCATATTGATTCAGGTGAGAAAACTCCTGGATGCGAAGATCAGCTCCTGCAAACATCGTCCTGAATTTATAGAAGTTAAAAATTCTATATCCTCGGCCGGCTCTTTTAGAAATATAAAATATGGGTCCCTTGGATTCAATCCGTATAGCAAGCGCAATGAATAAAAATAAAGGACTTAATAACAGGAGGGCTGTTAATGAAACAAGGATATCGAAACTGCGTTTTAAAATACTATGAATGTTTATTGTAGGAACTACAAGTGCCTCATCTTCTTTGAGACTGCTTTTCATTTCTTCTGCTTTTGCTTTCACCTTATTCAGAAAACGTACTTTACTGAATAGTGCATTTTGTTCTGCCGATTCGATTTGTATAATATCATCGGCAAGCATATGCTTTTTATAAAGGTTCATTTCAATATCACACAGATGTGTGGAATCCATAATGAAAGGAATGGCAGTAAATGCAGGGTTGCTGTTAAGGAACTGTACGAAACTTTTTACAGCTGAAAATTCAAAACTCGATTCACAAAATATTACTTCGGGAATGGTATTTTTTTCCTGCTCAATGGAACGTTTTAATTCGGCGCGTGCATTATCTATGCTGTCTGAAGCATAACCACGTTTGAAAAGTTTTACCAGTTTCTCAATATTGGCAGGATTTTTGCCAATGTAGTAAAACCCATTTTGAATCACAAGGGGACTTGCAGAAACTTCTTTTGCACGTATACTATATCTTACAAAAGCTTTTCCTTTATAAGTTGTTTTTGGTAGAAATGTAAAATCCATAATCAGGTTAAGGTTTGATTTTCAGGAATACGTTTGTAGTTGATTAAACTGCTTTCATTGGGTAATAGGTGTCAAAAGATTTATTTTCTATCAATAGTTGTACCGCGTTCACCAGGTCCACCGGGTTGAAAGGTTTCAGGAAATAATTCTGAACCTTATAAGCAGCACATTTTTCTTCCGTTTCTTCCACACCTAATCCGGACAAAACCATCACCGGAATATTTTTATAAATTCCACTAGATGCAAGTTGTTGAATCAATTCCCAGTTTTCAAGATCTGGTAACTGCGGATCTGCAATGATCAGATGGGGAAAATTTCTCTTAGATAACCAATGCATGGCAGAACATCCATCTGGCACTGTGATTACCTGGTATGATTTTCCGAGAACTGTCTGAAGCAAAAACCGTATCGCCTTACTATCATCTACTGCTAAAATTTGCTTTTTCATGGGCAGAAGTCATTAATTAATTTAGACTCTGTTCCTCAGTAGGTTGGAATTTGCGATTCGCGGTTAAACACGGGTATTGGTATCAAAGGCTGAACCTCAGATATGGATAGACAATCATTTATTAATTAGAAAAAAATCAGCAATCGGGGGATTTCAAGGATAGATGGCTGATTAAGGCCGAACTGGTTGGGATTAAAGGGATTCAAAGGAATTGAACGGGATTGTTAGAAATTCTACGATAAAAGTAAGTATTTTTTCCTAAGATCCAAATATTGCTAAACCTTTTTTTGGCCTTATGGTATTATCAAATGATGAAGAAGATCAGTTTTATGTATGAATGTGCCTCCCTGCTTTTTCCCAAACCGCTGTTTGCTTTTTTCTGAGATGTCTGTAAAAGCCCAGAAACACTGACAAATTCATGAATAAGAAGTAGTAAGGAACGTAAAAGATTTTTGCTTTAATGTTTTTTCTGGCAAATAACCACCCTGTAAAAGCCATTGCATAAAATACGATCTGGGCTAGTAAAACTACGATGTATAAACGACCCTCGTTATAATAAACAAGCAGGAGATTTGAAATAAGGCCTGTCACCAGGCAAAGCGGACATAAGGTCCATCTTAGAATACGATGTGAAATGAATTGAAATGATAAAACTGGGTAGCGGAATACATTAAAAAGGCCTTTAAGAATGATCATTGCCTGAAATGCCCCCGCAGCAATGCGTACTTTTCGTTTTTGTTCCTCCTGCATTGAAGAAGAAGCTGATTCAGTTGCATAAGCGTTAGGCTCATATCGGACCAGCCAGCCGTCTTTACATAACTGTAATGATTGTACGAAATCTTCAATAATTGTATCCGGTGGCACTTCATGAAAAAGTGAGGTACGTATCGAAAATAGTTCTCCGGCTGCTCCAACAACTGAATAAAACTCAGAATCCAGTCTTTTCAAAAAAGATTCATATTTCCAGTATATGCCTTCCCCCGCAGCAACTGCCTTATCCCTCACCTGTGAAATGATTTTTTTCTCGCCGGCCACCCCACCAACCCCGGGATCTGCATAATGTTTTACAATTTCACGAACGGATTCGCTGTTGAGCAGGGTATTCGCATCACTGAAAATGATATAGGGAGTTTCAACAAATTTTATGGCCCGGTTCATAGCGGAAAGCTTTCCTTTACGACCCTCCTCATGAAGTAATTTAATTTGATTGTATTTGCCAATGATCCCGG
>DATHNR010000033.1:0-2477 GCA_035485835.1 Puia sp. | reverse complement strand
AAACAGGCGCTGGAAATGGGGGTAGAAGCACTCTCAGCTTTGCAGGAAGTTTTATATGCGTACGACAAATGGGCCGTGCTGCTGATATTCCAGGCCATGGATGCCGCCGGTAAAGATGGGGCAATCCGGCATGTAATGTCTGGTGTGAATCCCCAGGGCTGCCAGGTAACCTCTTATAAAGCACCTTCTCCGGAAGAACTGGATCATGATTACCTATGGAGATGCATGAAAAATCTGCCGGAAAGAGGAAGGATTGGAATTTTTAACCGGTCCTATTATGAAGAAGTACTCGCAGTTCGTGTACACAAACAGTTTTTACAAAACCAGAAAATTCCCAAAGAACTGATTACGGAAGATATATGGGATGAACGTCTCAAAGACATCCGGAACTTTGAAGCATATCTGAATCGTAACGGAATCGTTATCTGTAAATTCTTCCTCAACCTCTCAAAAAAAGAACAAAAAAAACGCTTTCTCGACCGGATTAATAATGAAGACAAAAACTGGAAGTTCTCAGCTTCTGACGCAAAAGAAAGAAAATTCTGGGACGACTACATGAAGGCATATGAAGATTTGATTCGCCAGACGACTACCAAAGATTCGCCCTGGTACGTAGTGCCAGCCGATAACAAAGCATTCAGCAGGGTGGTAGTGGCATCCGCCATTATCAACGCAATGGATTCACTCGGATTAGAATATCCGAAAGTGAGCAAAGAGAAACTGGAAGAGTTGAACGCCGTAAAGGAAGAACTGCTGGCTGAAAAATGATTGTACAATGTCATTAGGAAGGAATGTTATTTATTTCGTTGCTTCGATAGCAGGTGCCTATCTGTTAACCCGTTTGTTAAGGGATCAAAGTTTTACAGACTCTCAGGACTACGTAATGTTTCTCCTGTTTTTTTCCATTGGCTTATGGGTTTCTGAAGCCATCCCTCCGTTTGCTGTAGGACTTTTAATTATAGCTTATCTGGTTTTTGGCCTCGGGGATGCACGAATAAACGAAGATCCTCAGGATGTGACAAAGTACATCCAGACTTTTTCCAACAGCATCATATGGCTTCTGCTGGGTGGGTTCTTTCTTGCTGAGGCCATGACAAAAACATCCATCGATGTGGATTTTTTCAGGTTTTCCCTGAGGCTTTCAGGAAAAATTCCGAAGAATATTCTGTTGGGGATCATGTTGATGACAATGCTCGCTTCAATGATACTGTCCAATTCTGCTACCACTTCAATGGTTATTGCATCAGTAACACCACTTCTGAAAAAAATCGGGAAAGACTCATTTTCTAAAGCATTGCTTGTAGGAATTCCTCTTGCGGCTTCCGTAGGAGGAATGGGCACAATCATTGGCAGCCCAGCCAACGCGATCGCCGCAGGGATTCTTGAGAAAATGGGTATATCCGTGAGTTTTATTAAATGGATGTATTTCGGTTTTCCACTCGCTTTAATACTCACTTTATCCGGTTGGTGGCTGCTGAAAAGAAAATTCATCGGGTCCGATAATCCCATTGAATTTGAATTGACATCTCAAAATGAAGTGCCGGATAAATCGATTAAAAATGACCGCAGGATTGTATTAACTGTTCTGGGAGTAACAGGTTTCCTTTGGATGACCAATTCATTACATCATATCAGTGTTTCTACAGTCTCGTTGATTCCAATCGTATTCCTGACTATGACCGGGATCCTGAAACCGGAAGATATACGGAAAATTCCCTGGGACACATTGATATTGGTTGCTGGCGGTCTTTCCCTCGGACTTGCCCTGGAAGAAACCAGGCTCCTGGAACATTTTGCCAATCAATTGATGGGTACCCGGCTCACATCATTTTTGTTGCTGATCATTTTTGCATATGTCACAATGATATTCAGTAATATTATGAGCAATACAGCAACCGCAACCATTCTTATACCTTTGGGGATCTATCTGATGCCCGGTCATGCAAAACAAATAGCCGTTGTTATAGGACTGGCCGCATCCACGGCACTGATGCTGGCAGTATCTACGCCCCCTAATGCAATTGCCTATAGCACCGGCCTGATTAAACAAAAGGATTTTTTTCCGGGCGGAGTTCTTGTCGGTCTGCTGGGTCCGATATTGATTGTCTTAATAATTTCGATGATGTTGTAGACGAATATGGTTATCTAAATGACAATCATGTAAATTGCTGCATATTCGTACGCTGTTTCAATGATTTGAATCTAAGATCTCTGTTTTTGAAATTTGGATCATCATGCGATTTTATTATATTACTTTTAAGGTGAATTAAAATTATATAAATTAAGAACCGTTTAATTATGAAAAATAAGATTGTGACTGGAGTATTCTCAGGATGCATGTTATCACTCATGATCTCTTGTAATCAGCAACCGGCAGCACCCGTGGTTGACAAAGACCAAATCAAAAAAGATATTCAAACAAAGGAAAATGAATTTGCCGATCTCTATAATAAAGGGGAATTAAAAGATATAGGCTA
>DATHNR010000032.1:0-3471 GCA_035485835.1 Puia sp. | reverse complement strand
TAATGAATCCAACTAAAAGTTTGAAAACGGAATGATATATGAACTATGAACTATAAGATCCCGCACGTGCGGGATGGGTTATGGGTTATGAGATATGAGATATAGGCTATGAGATATTAATTTGTAACAACCATATCCCATATCTCATAACCCATATCTCATATCTCATAACCCATAACCCCAACGTACATCTACTTCTCTCTTACTATTTTCAAAGCATATTCCATTTGTCCATCTTTTTTTTCAACAATATCACTGATGGATATATAAGATGGATAATCAGGTAATATACCCTTCATATCATTACTGAGTTTTTTAACTGCCAATGTATATTTAATCATTGGAACCCTTACAGTAATCCTCGTATTGGGTAAGCTTACCATTGCATCATCACCCGAAGTATTTCCATAATATCCGCCGCCACATTCTTCTCCAATAAATTTACCTCTGTCGTTGGTTTTGACAATAGAAGAGAATTCTGCGGTAGCTGAAAAACTGCGACCGTTCATAAGTACATATACCTTTCCATTGAAACTATTATTTTTAGGCTGCTGAAGTCCTAAATTAGGATGGTCCTTCTCTGGAAATTTCTCTGAAACTGTTTCCTGAGATGCGTAATACATAAATGGCTTTTGTGTAAGGTAAGCATACAACATTTCACCATTGCCGTCATTGCCACCCTGGTTACTGCGGACATCTATCAAAATTTTTTTTATTTGTTTTTTCCTGATATCTGTAAAAGATGAATCCAGAAAATTGCTGAAATTTTCTCCCGTCTGCTCCAAAAAGCCATCAAAGAATGATTTCAATGTAAGCACTGCTATGTTATCGGGCGTATAACTTAATTGAAGATATTTCACCGGCCTTGGAAAGGGAGTAGTACAAAAAATATTTTTAATAAGATCAGCCTCCAGGGTCGCCGTTTTTATTTCTCCTGTTTTTGTTTTATATCGAATATCGTAACTGCCACTTGAACCGTACACAATGTCGTATAATAGTTGAAAATCTTCCGGCATTTCCCAGTTTTTCCGGGATTGAATACCTGCATCCGAACATATATAATTAAAGAGGCGAAGTATTATTTCATCCATCGGATGGTTATTGATAGACAGAATTTCAGATTCCGTCAGGCTTGCGTTTTGTTTGCAACAGAAAATAAAAGCCCTGTTATTTATAAAAAATACCATGGCGGGGAAAACCTTTACATTATTTATATAATCATTTTGAACTTCTTTCGGCAATCTGCAATTTGTGTGGCCGTCTTCAATAGTTGCCAATACAAATCTTGTCATCACATAAAAATCATAAACAGTCATGCTATCCACAATGCTCGCATAACAACTGTCAAATATCCTGTCCAATGCAGTCTTGGTTTTATAAGTATACAAGCCTGCATGTACCTTTTGTATAGTATCTCTCATCAGCATAAAATCCTGCCTTAATTTGGCCTGCGGTATTTTCCTGAAAGATTCATTGATGGGTTGGCTAAAAGCCGACATGGAAACATTGCAAATAAAGCAACAGAATAAAATCGCTCTCCGGAGGTACGTCATGATGAATTGATTTTTTTATTTAAACAGGTATATATTTTGATGAGACAACCAATAGTCACAATTGTTCCATTTATAGTTTCAGCATAACAATTAATCCCGCATGTGCGGGAACAATCGAGAATTATACCGTACAGTCGTGTTCCGAAATCGTACAGTTTATTAGTAAAATACCAATACTAATAACCTGATTTATATGAAGTTAACAGGATGGCACTTCGTTTGTCGCGTTTCAGCAATCTGTCAATGAATTATGAATTAATATCTCATAACACATAACCCATAACAAAATAAAGAACATGTTAAAAAATTATGTGATCGTCGCCTGGAGAAACCTGCTCAGGAACAGGACTTCTTCCTTCATCAATATCAGCGGACTCGCAATAGGTATGGCCGTTGCCATGCTGATTGGTTTATGGATCTGGGATGAATTATCATACAATAAAAGTTTTGATAACTACGACCGCATTGCTCAAGTGATGCAGCACCAGACTTCGAATGGTTTAAAAACCACGTTCTGGGGATTGCCGAGGCCTTTGGGACAGGAACTAAGAAATAAGTACGGAAATAATTTTAAGTATGTGGTGATGGCTTCCTGGCCCAATAATACCATTGTAACGGGGAATGATAAAAACCTCTCCCGTCGTGGTACATTTATGGAAGCAGTCGCGCCTCATATGCTATCACTGAAAATGATCAAAGGAACCCGCGACGATTTAAAAGATCCGCATTCCGTTCTGATTTCTGAATCAACTGCTAATGCTTTTTTTGGTGATGAGGATCCTCTGAATAAAGTTTTAAAAATCAGAAACATTTTGGATGTTAAAGTAGCGGGTGTCTACAAAGACTTTCCCTATAATTCAGAATTCAACAATATCGATTTTATTGCCTCCTGGGATCTTTACCTTACGTCTGAAACATGGATAAAAAATGCCGTGGATCAGTGGGATAATAATTCTTTCATCATCTATGCACAGATCAACGATCATACTGATTTCAAGAAGGTGGATAGAAATATTATTCATGCCAAATTCGACCACGATGCTCCGGGAGACAGGGCAAACAAAGCAGAAATTTTTCTACATCCTATGGCGGACTGGCACCTGAGATCACATTGGGATAATGGTGTAAAGACCGGAGGACTCATTGAATATGTTCGATTGTTCATGATCATTGGAGTTTTTGTTCTCCTTCTTGCCTGCATCAACTTTATGAATCTGAGCACGGCCCGTTCAGAAAAACGCGCGAAGGAGGTTGGTGTGCGTAAAGCAATCGGATCTTTGCGGAAACAATTGATCAGTCAGTTTTTTATTGAATCACTACTGGTTGTTGTATTCGCCTTCGGCCTTTCTCTTTTATTGAGTCAACTCTTTCTTCCCTGGTTCAATGAGATGGCAGATAAAAAGATGCACATACCATGGAGCGCTCCCGTATTCTGGGTCGCGTGTTTCGGTTTTTCAATCATCACCGCCCTCATTTCAGGAAGTTATCCTGCTCTTTATTTGTCATCCTTCGAGCCCGTGAAAGTTCTCAAAGGTGCATTCAAAACAGGCCGTCTCGCTTCTTTGCCGCGTAAAGTTTTGGTGGTCGTTCAGTTTGCCATTTCTCTTGGCCTGATCATTGGAACCATCGTAGTATATAACCAGGTTCAATACACGAAAAACAGACCCATAGGATATGACAGGAATGGTCTGATGATGATTCAAATGAAGTCGCCTGATTTCTATGGAAAATATGATTTGCTGAAGAATGAATTAATAAATTCCGGAGGGGCCGTAAACTTTGCAGAATCTTCCAGTCCCGTTACAGACATCTATCATTCCAATGATGGTTTTAGCTGGGAAGGAAAAGATCCGGGTCTTAGTGGTGAATTTGCAACGATCTCGGTATCGCAGGAATATGGGAAAACGGTCGGCTGGCA
>DATHNR010000031.1:0-4990 GCA_035485835.1 Puia sp. | reverse complement strand
CTTGCACATGCTGGTAGAAAAGGCAGCACTACATCCCCCTGGAAAGGTGGAAAAATAGTGACTGTTTCAGAAGGCGGATGGATTACTCAGGCCCCTTCCCCGATTCCTTTTCGCGAAACAGATCCAGTTCCGGAAAGCATGTCAAAGTCTGATATACTCAGTCTTCGCGAAGATTTTAGATCAGCAGCGAGACGTGCCCTGGAATCAGGATTCGAAGTTTTGGAAATTCATGGCGCACACGGTTACCTGATCAATAGTTTTCTTTCTCCTTTAAGCAATATTCGTACAGATGAGTATGGTGGAATTTTTGAAAACAGGATTCGTTTGGTAAAAGAACTTGTATCTGATATTCGAACTGTTTGGCCTGAAAAACTTCCATTGTTTCTGCGCATATCCTCTACGGACTATGCAGAAAATGGCTGGGATCCTGATTCTTCCGTATTATTAGCAACCATATTAAAACCTCTTGGCGTCGACCTGATAGATTGCTCTTCAGGAGGACTCGTATCAAATGTGAGAATACCACTGGGTCCGGGTTACCAGGTTCCCTTTGCAGAAAAAATCAGGAAAGAAAGCGGTATTCTTACAGGTGCTGTAGGCCTGATAACGAATGCTCACCAGGCAGATGAAATAATCAGATCCGGAAAAGCAGATTTGATATTGATAGCAAGGGAATCACTACGAAATTCAAATTTTCCATTAACAGCTGCCTATGAATTAAATGTTGAAATTGAATGGCCTTTGCAATACATGCGCGCAAAAAAGATTAAAGCCTAAAGACAAATTTCAACCATCATCCGTTAACCGTTTTCCGCCAATGGAACTGTGAAAGAAAAAACACTTCCCTTGCCTGGTTCGCTTTCAATCAATAAAGCGCCTCCATTTCTGGAAAGAAAATCCTTGCTCAGCATGAGACCCAGCCCTGTGCCACTTTCCTTGGCAGTTCCGTTGGTACTATAATAATTATTTTCCTGGATCCTTGTAAGTGCATCATGGTCCATACCGATTCCATTATCGATTATAGATACCCTGCAATAAGGAGATTCCTTTTTCATTCGAATAATAATCGCACCTTTTTCAGGCGTGAATTTGATAGCATTGGAAAGAAGATTCCTCAATACAAGGGTCACCATATCTTTATCCGCAAAAACGAGTAATGATTCTTCCATTTCACGTTTGATTGAAATATTCTTGGTCGTTGCCTGTAATTGATGAACATGAATGGCATCATCCGTAATCTCTTCCATATCCAATTCTCCTGGTGAAATGCTGGCTGATTGCATCTGGCTCTTCACCCAATGCAGGAGATTTTCCATTAGGCCTGTAGTATAATTCAGATCGCTGACCACATCCGGTATAATAGCCTTTATTTCTTTCCCGCTCATATCCAGTTGTTGCATACTTCTGAATAAGTTACGCAGCGCATACATCGGGGTTTTCATATCGTGGGAAATCACTGAGAAAAGTTTATTCTTCAACGAATTCAACTCACTAAGTTCAGTTGCTTTCTGTTCAATTTCTGCTTTCTGCTTTTCAATTTTTTCATTCTTATCCTGCAAATCCTTATTAGTGGCAAGGATCCCAAACTGATATAAATTATTTTCTTTTTTTATAAGGAACAACGCATAAAATATAAATATGATTGCGGTTACCTGGTTAAATAAAAAAAGGAAAAAATTAAATGTATGCAGCTGGAAATTATATTCTTTATTAATGATCACGAGAACAAAATAACTTACCATGGAGAAACCAACAGAAAATAACATCTGGCTGATATAGGGCAGAAAAAAAACGGCCAGAATGCCGTTCAGAATAAAATAAAGTTCAACCCCGAGATTCATACCACTCATATATACAATGCATATGACAAGTGGATAAAGTATGAAATATATAATCATTCCTGCTTCGTATCTGTAATAAAAGTTCAGATACAATACGACCAGGTTTACCCAGGCAGGAAGACTCGCAATAAAAAAAGAGGCTATCGGGAATTTACCGTTTCCAAAAAAGCAGATTAATGGTACGATAATCCCCGTTATGAACTGAAAAAAATTGAGCTGATTAAATACGCTAAGTTTGCCTCTATCCAACTTATCCATCGTCCGGGTAAACCCAAGCGATTTTATTTCTTCGAGAAAATGTTGTGATTTTTGTGAGAGAGCCTCTATCCTTTCCTGCAAAGACCAGTGATTTCCATGATCAAAGCCCTTCGGAATTTTACCCTTCCAGCCGATAATATTCCGGCCAAAATCTAAAATTCTGGGTTTCCCGCGCATAGAATTTGGTTTTCCGTCGCTTTTCATTCAAATATTGGTCTTAGGATAAACCAATTTAAACATTTATTGTGAAAAGGACAAATCAGGCTCAAAGCCTAACGCTGAATGCCTAACGCCAAAAGCCTGAAGCTAAATACAAATTGAATATTCAGAAAATTGGATTATTAGAGTTTCCTTTAAAAGATTTTAAAAATAAAAAAGCATCCGTCTTTAAACGAATGCTTAAAATATTTTTTAACTTAAATCCCCTATTCTTTTTAGCTTTTAGCTTTTAGCTTTTAGCTTTTAGCTTTTAGCTTTTAGCTTTTAGCTTTCAGCGTTAAGCTTTTACAGGCGTCTTCTTCTTCGCCTTTTTTAAAGCTGCTTCAATGCCCTTGCTCAGGTTATCAAACGTGGGTTTACCGTTAAACATCTCGCCGTTGATAAAAAAAGCTGGTACGGTAGTCACACCTTTCTGAATTCCTTCCCTCAGGTCACCCTGAACCTGCCAGCCATAGGTAGCATTCACCAGGTGATCCAGAAATTTCTTATTGGAAATACCAGCTTCCCGTGAATGTAATTTCAGGCTTGTCGTACCCAGGTTATGCCTGTTATGGAATAAGATATTGTGCATTTCCCAGAACTTGCCTTCCTGGGCTGCAGCAACAGAAGCTTCACCGGCTTTCAGACTGCGCTGATGAATCTTTGTAAGCGGAAAATGTCTGAAGTTAAACCGGACCTTCCCCTTAAATTCTTCCATGATCTTTTTAACAACTTCGTGTGCCTTGGCACAGTCTTCATTTTCATATTCTCCAAATTCCATCAGGGTAACCGGAGCAGTATCCGGACCAACGAACACATCTCTCGGCTCAATAATTTCTATGATCTCTTTCTTAAACGCCATAATATTTAATCCTTTAAATTTTTATTCTTTGCTTAATAACAGTTTTCCTGCAGGAAAGTTGAGTAAAAAGCCTCCGAGCCAGACTAACTGGCAGGAGGCGGCTAAAAATAGGTATTTTAACTGAAAAATCTTACATATTTTACGGTAACGGAAAAGGATAATAAATTAGTTAACAACTTATTAAGATGCCATACCGGATTTCTTCCTTTCTTCCTGTTCATTCCTGAAAACAACAATACCGTCAAATACGTCCACCAATACCGGATGTGAATGATCAATCTCCCCCGCTAAGATCTTTTTACTCAATGGGTTAACTATTGCTTTCTGGATAAGTCTTTTTAAGGGCCTGGCCCCATACTGAGGGTCATATCCATTCTCTGCAAGGTAATCCATGGCATATTCGGTAAATCGTAGATCCACCCCATTTTTTTCCAGCATTTTGGACAGGTTGTCAAGCTGTATCCTGATAATCCCCCTGATTTCAGTTTTAAGAAGCGGCTGAAACATGATGACCTCATCCACCCGGTTCAAAAATTCAGGACGAATGGTCTGTCTGAGTAATTCCATCACTTCATCCTTTGTTTTTTCTACAACCTCTTCCTTATTTTCTTCTGTCACGTTTTCAAAGTTTGCCTGGATGATCTGGCTGCCTATATTGCTGGTCATTATGATGATGGTGTTTTTAAAATTCACTACTCTGCCCTTGTTATCAGTCAGCCTCCCATCATCCAGTACCTGAAGTAAAATATTAAAGGTATCCGGATGTGCTTTTTCAATTTCATCCATTAATACCACACTATAAGGCTTACGACGGACAGCTTCGGTCAGCTGACCACCTTCATCGTATCCTACATAACCGGGTGGAGCACCAATAAGGCGACTGACAGTATGTTTTTCCTGGTATTCGCTCATGTCAATCCTGGTCATCATACCCTCGTCATCAAAAAGATATTCAGCCAAAGCTTTGGCTAATTCAGTTTTTCCAACCCCAGTAGTTCCTAAAAAAATGAATGAACCAATGGGACGTTTCGGGTCCTGTAATCCTGCACGGCTTCTGCGAATAGCATCGGCAACTGCCGTAATGGCTTCGTCCTGGCCAACAACTCTTTTATGCAATTCGTCGTCCAGATTCAGTAATTTTTGTCTTTCACTCTGAAGCATTCTCGATACAGGGATTCCTGTCGATTTGGCAACTGCTTCGGCGATATCTTCCGCGTCCACTTCTTCTTTTAGCAAACGTTTTTCAGTGCTATTACTGAGCAGAGCAGAAAATTCATCAATCACTTTTTCAGCATCTTTTATTTTTCCATACCGTATCTCGGCAACCTTTCCATAATCACCTTCACGTTCAGCTTTTTCAGCAGCCAGCTTTAATGCCTCAATATCAGCTTTCGCATTCTGGACTTTTTCATCAAGTTCTTTTTCCTGTTTCCATTTAGACATTAAAGTGTCTTTAGTTACACTAAGATTTCCGATTTCAATACTGAGCTGGCGTAATTTCTCATCGTCATTTTCTCTTTTAATCGCTTCCCTTTCTATTTCCAGTTGACGAATCTGTCTTTGCAACTGATCCAGTTCTTCAGGCATAGAATTCATTTCAAGTCTGAGCTTGGCCGCACTTTCATCAATCAGGTCAATGGCTTTGTCAGGCAAAAAACGATCTGTTATATAACGGTGTGAAAGTTCTACTGCTGCAATGATCGCTTCGTCTTTAATACGGACATGATGATGGGTTTCATATTTATCCTTCAGGCCACGTAAAATAGAAATGGCATCCTCAACACTGGGTTCGTTGATCATTACCTTTTGGAAACGACGTTCTAGTGCCTTG
>DATHNR010000030.1:0-2158 GCA_035485835.1 Puia sp. | reverse complement strand
AGAAAAATGATACGGGACATTATGAAAAAGGAGATCAATCAGGACACCTATAGTATACTGCTTAGTGATGCAGTCGAATCAGATAGTAAGGATTATTTCGATATGCGTTCTTCTGATTTTATGCCTCTGCATTGCAAGTCCTTTGAAGATGCAACCGGCGATCAAAAATGGAAAAAAGTGATTGATAAGAATTACGCATTATTTTCTCATTTACAGAAAACTTACAGCCAGGATGCAGGACTTGTTCCGGACTTTATAATTGGCATTAACAGAAATGCAAAACCGGCAAAACCCAGGTACCTGGAATCGAAGTATGATGGCTGTTATAACTATAATGCCTGTCGAGTTCCCTTGAGGATTGCGATGGATTATCTTCTTACCGGAGACAATCGCTCCTATGAAATGATCCACAGAATCAACCGGTGGATTAAGGTAACAAGTGCGGGAAATCCTGATAATATTTCTGCCGGTTATACACTTGCGGGAGACGATATAAAGTCAAGAAATTTTGAGGCCCTGAGTTTTATCTGTCCATTTGCCGTTGCTGCCATGATAGATTCATCCAACCAGGAATGGTTAAACAATATATGGGATTATATGACGGGATTCAAATTAGGAGATTTTGACTATTATGACAACAGCATTAAAATGCTGTCCATGCTTATCATATCGGGAAACTACTGGACTCCTGAATTAAATAAAGCTGCGTATACTAAAATACAAGGTCAGCCCTGAGTTGCTTTTCTTATTCCTTCGGCCATGAGCTTTGCCACAAACATGTTTCCGGCATCATTCAGATGAACTCCGTCTGTAGTTAATATGCCCCTGTCCAGGTTATTTGGATTATTATTTTTTTCGTAGGATTCAAATTCAGCCCGCAGGTCCACGAGTGTCAGTTGCTGATCTGTCGCAATTTTCCTGATCATATTGGAGTATTTATTAATATCCCCATCCTGCTCATTCGTATTATCGTTTTTTTCACCGATTGCTGCTGGTGTACAAACGATGACTTTAATATTAGCAGCTTTAAACTTCTTTACCATGGCCAGGTAAAATCTTTCAAACTTGTCAGCGTCGGTTCCTGTTCCCGATTTTTTATGCCAGACATCATTCACGCCCACCCAGATGACAACGATATCCGGAGATTTACTCAGAACATCATCGTCCATTCTGAAATAAAGGTCATAAACCTTGTTCCCGCTGATGCCTGCTCCTATCAAATCATAATTTGAAGAGCCTTTGGGATTGAGCAGGCTATCGTCGATCGTTATGAATCCATGGGGATTCACTGCAGCCTCCGTGATTGAATCCCCGAAAAAGACAACTTTTATTTTTTTAGCCGGCATACATGAAAAACTGATGAGTATTGAAATTATAGTAATATAACGGAGATATTTTTTCATTTGATCCATTTAAATGCTCAATCAATTTCTTATAAATAAATCGGACTTATTATTACCAGGCATTCATTTCAGGTTTAAAGATAAAACATGCAGGGATAAGTGGGTTCAAATGCCTAATTTCAGGCTTAAATAATAAAATAAATGGCAGGCACAATCATTACGGTAAAAGACAACGGTTCATTGAAAATAGAAGGGGATTTTGAAATTGTAGATAAAACCGGTGCACGGTATGATTTGGGGGGAAGGGACGTGATTTCTGTTTGCCGCTGTGGGCTATCCCAAAATAAACCATTCTGCGACGGATCTCATAAAAACCACTTCGAACACAATGCGGTTGCATTCGCGCTTCCACCGAAGAGTGTAGTGTAAGTAACAATATGCTACTTCTTGCTAATGTATATAAATTCCGCAAATCCTAATATATCCCAAAAAATATTGCCTATTAATTTTTTACCACGAAACCAATGCCCAAGAATTCTTAAAGGAGAAACCAAAATAAAATATATATTTCTTCTGATACCGCCTTCAATTACTTTACAACCATTTCTTTCAAACAGTTCAGTTAATTCCTTTACAGAATAGATTCTTACATGAGAATGATCGTCATAAAAATTTAATGTGCCATACATGGATGGCAGTTTTGTACTTTTTATTCCCGGATATTCAATATACATATACCCGCCCGTCTTCAGTTTTCCTATCAGATTTTCGATTACTTTATCTCCATTGTGCAGATGCTCAATAACATGTGCAAT
>DATHNR010000029.1:0-7426 GCA_035485835.1 Puia sp. | reverse complement strand
ATTCAACTGTACTGCTTTGGGTGTTATCTCACCACTTGCAACGCGAATACAAAAGGATAATATTTCTTCTCCCATTTCTTCCAGTGTTTTTTCACCTTCAATAATAGAACCGGTGTCAATATCAATAATATCAGGCATTCTACGGGCGAGAGCAGTGTTAGATGATATCTTGATCGTCGGACTAACCGGATTACCGGTAGGAGTCCCGAGTCCTGTTGTAAATAAAATCAGGGTAGCACCCGAAGCGGCCTGGCCGGTCGTCGCCTCTACATCATTTCCCGGAGTACATACCAGGCTAAGACCTGCACTGGTGGCCGGTTCTGTGTAATCCAGCACATCGGCAACAGGAGCGTTGCCGGCTTTCTTTGCAGCGCCGGCAGATTTCATGGCGTCTGTGATCAATCCGTCTCTGATATTTCCGGGTGAAGGATTCATATGAAATCCTGATCCTGCACGAAGTGCAGAGGATTCGTAATCCTTCATCAGCCCAATGAATTTTCGGGCAACATGTTCGTTTACGGATCTGTCAACCAGTTCCTGCTCTACTCCACAGAGTTCCGGAAATTCCGCCAGCAACACTTTACCACCCAGTGCTACAAGAAGATCAGCGCAATAACCAACGGCGGGATTTGCTGTGATTCCGCTAA
Organism: Puia sp.; assembly: GCA_035485835.1. GTDB lineage: Bacteria > Bacteroidota > Bacteroidia > Chitinophagales > Chitinophagaceae > Puia. The sequence goes on along the minus strand of DATHNR010000029.1, from coordinate 6,779 downwards.
ATCCATCACTGCCTCCGCATTTTACTCCGATGCAGAGTTTATCAAGCGAGGCGGGTTTTCTCTCGTATTTATTAATCTTTGCAAGTCCCTCAAATGTTTTTCGGATCGCTTCCTGTATTAATTGCTCTTCGCTTTGTGATTGTTGCTGTTCAAAAATATATACCGGTTTATCGAAGCCGGGATTCAGGTTTTTTATTCCTTCCATCAGCTCTGTTGTTTGCAGGTGCTGACATCCCAGGCTTAGAATGGTTATGCCTCCAACATTTGGATGGTTGGCATAAGCAGCCAGTAATTTCCCCAGTACAGTCGAATCCTGCCTGATCCCGCCACATCCTCCGTCGTGATTTAAAAACCGTATGCCATCCACATTTTTAAAAACACGGGAACGCTTATGTGCTGATGATAAAGAGGGGATAGCAGGGTCTTCAACATTTGTTCCCTCCTGCATGCTGATGATAAGATCCCTTGTAAATGATTTATATTTTTCAGTTATTGAATAGCCGAGTTCATCCTGCAGTACTTCCTTTATCACATCGAGATTGCGGTTCTCGCAAAATACAGTTGGGATAAACAGCCAATAATTGGCTGTACCCACTCTTCCATCACTTCTGTGATATCCAAAAAAATGCGCATTCCTGAATTTTGAGGTATCTGGCGGCTTCCACTGATACTTCGCCCCCCTGTAATCGTAAGCACCTGAAGCGTGTTTCAGATTATCAGTTGAAACACGACTTCCTGCGATAACATCCTTTTCTGTTTTACCTACAAGTACACCATACATGATCACATTTGCGCCTGCCGGTTCATCGTGCAGGTAAAATTTATGTTTGGCTGGAATATTTTCCCTTAACGTATGTTTGATACCGTTATAATCAAATGTTTCCCCTGCCTGCAGATTTTTTAAGGCGACCATTATCGTATCCGACGGATTTATTTTCAGAATACTGTTCTTCATATGTAAAATATTGCCGGACTAGTCCGCTTACCCAAATTTACGGAAGCAAAGCCCATAGTTTTAAAAACTATCTTTGCGGAGCCATCAGTTGAATAACTCTTATGAAATTACAAGTATCCCTGTTGTGTTTTTTATACCTCATTTCACAAAATATCCGCGCACAGGATTCTCTGACCGGTATCAGACTGGATCAGGAAGGATTTTATCCAAAAGCGCCTAAAGTCGCAATTCTTACAGGAAAATTTGATATATCTTCCGTCAACTCAAAGGATAAAACTGCTTTTTTTGTGATCCTTGAGAAAAATTCGGACACGGTTTTCAGAGGGGAACTCTCCGCCATCAGGAAATCAAACAATTCTTCCCTGCAAACCAGGACAGCTGATTTCAGCTCCCTTACCCAAACCGGTTTATACCGTGTTAATGTAGCAGGCTGCTGCACCTCATTCCCATTTGAGATCAGGGAAAAAGTACATCGTCCCCTGGCAGTTGCTTCTTTAAAAGCATTTTATTTCCAGAGAGCATCTATTCACCTGGAAGAAGTATATGCAGGAAAATGGAATCGTGCCCTGGGTCATCCGGACGATTCTGTAATTGTTCATCCATCTGCTGCTTCAAATAACAGAAAAGCAGGAACTGTTATATCAACCCCCGGTGGCTGGTATGATGCGGGAGATTATAATAAATACATCGTTAATTCCGGTATCAGCATGGGCACATTATTGTCTGCTTATGAAGATTTCAATTCCTATTTTGATACCCTTCTTACAAATATTCCACCGTTGGGTAAACATATCCCGGATATTCTGAATGAAGTTTTATACAACCTGCGCTGGATGCTTAGCATGCAGGATCCGGAAGATGGTGGTGTTTATAATAAATGCACCAACGCTTCCTTTGATCCGATGATCATGCCTGAAAAGGCCCGGCAACCGAGATATGTCGTTCAAAAAGGAACGGCTGCAACCCTTGACCTTGCCGCCGTGGCGGCGCAGGCTGCACGCATTTTTAAGAATTTTGGCAAAGAATTACCCGGACTGAGCGATAGTTGTTTACATGCTGCTGAAAAAGCCTGGGCATGGGCAGAGGTGCATCCAAACCTTGCATACGATCAAAATGCAATGAATCAATTGTACACTCCGAAAATTGTTACGGGTGGTTATGGTGACAGAAAATTTTCGGATGAATGGTTCTGGGCCGCCAGTGAATTATTTGTTACGACGGGGAAAAGAAATTACCGGGATACCATCCTATCCCATATAAATGATCATTTTGGATTACCCTCCTGGTCAGAGACCGGATTGCTCGGATATTACAGTATATTAAGAACTAAAGCAAAATACGATTCTCCTGCATTGGATGATACTATTCGCAGCAGGCTGATAAGAATGGCTGATGAATATATCCGGAATGCAAAGAACAATGCCTTCCTAACGGTTATGGGCGGCCGAAGATATGATTTTGTATGGGGCAGTAATGCCAATGCTGCAAACCAGGGCATCCTGCTCATTCAGGTTTATTTTATTACACATGAACGTTCATACCTGGAAGCTGCCCTGGGAAACCTGGAATATATCTGCGGAAGGAATGCGACGGGCTTTTGTTTCATCACTGGAATTGGCAGCCATTCTCCTATGCATCCGCATCATCGTCCCTCAATTGCGGACGGTATTGTTGATCCTGTGCCCGGATTACTTGCCGGAGGGCCTAACCCGGGCGAGCAGGATCATTGTCATTATGATTTTCACGAACCGGAAACAGCTTATGTGGACTCTGACTGCGCCTATGCTTCGAATGAGATTGCCATTAACTGGAATTCCCCGTTGGTATATTTGTCCAATGCCATAGAAGCATTGCAATTTAATTTTACCAGCTCTAAATAATAATTGAATATGCGTAATATTAAAATTGCCACTGCGCAGTTTGAAAATAGATCGGGCGATAAAGAATATAATTTATCCGTCATAGACCGGCTGTCAAAAAAAGCCGCCTTAGATGGTGCTGATGCGATTGCTTTTCATGAATGTTCAATTACGGGATATAGTTTTGCCCGTAAATTATCGCGGGAACAAATGCTTGACCTTTCGGAAATTATTCCGGATGGTAAAAGTATTCGTCGATTACAGGCAATTGCTGAAAAAAATAAGATTACACTTCTTGCCGGACTATTTGAGAAAGATATCCATGATGATATTTATAAAGCCTACGTGTGCGTCGATAAAACCGGGCTTCTGGCCAAACACCGCAAGCTGCATCCATTTGTAAATAAAAATATCAAACCGGGCAATGAATACACCGTCTTCGATCTTTTCGGATGGAAATGCGGCATCCTGATCTGTTACGATAATAATATTATCGAAAATGTGCGTGCAACAAAATTGTTGGGTGCAGATATTTTATTCATGCCACATGTTACGATGTGTACACCGTCCACGAGGCCGGGAGCCGGCTTTATTGACCCCAAACTTTGGGTAAACAGGGAAATAGATCCCACTTCATTGCGTATTGAATTTGACGGACTCAAAGGAAGGAGCTGGCTGATGAAATGGCTACCAGCCCGCGCTTATGATAATGCTTTATACGCCGTATTTTCCAACCCGATCGGTATGGATGATGACCAGCTTAAGAACGGCTGTTCGATGATTTTAGATCCTTTTGGGGATATCCTAGCAGAATGCAGGAGTTTTTCGGATGAATATGTGATGGCGACCTGCACGGAAGACAAACTTAACCTCGCCGGTGGTTTCCGCTATATCAAAGCCAGGAGACCTTCCCTTTATAAGGATATTATCGGGAAAGAACATGAGGCACTGCAAAAGGTTTCCTGGATGGAAGAGTAAGGCGTAAGGCGTAAGGCTTAAGGCGTAAGGCGCAAGGCTTAAGGCGTAAAACGAATTTACCCACTCCGCTTCTTTAATTGATCCTGAACCCTTACTTTTGCAACCCGGTGAACAAAAGTTCGGGGCGTAGCGTAGCCCGGTCATCGCGCCTGGTTTGGGACCAGGAGGTCGCAAGTTCGAATCTTGCCGCCCCGACAACTACTTCTTAAAACCCCTGATTTTACAGGGGTTTTCTATTTTATCAGAGAATTTTTAGCGAACTATCTCATGCTTGCATCAGGTTTTATTTCCCACCTTATCTGCGAATATTTATGAGCGGCAAAATATTTGAGTAGTCTTTGCCTGAGCATCCTGTCCGGCTTTCCTTTGAAACGACTTTTTCGGCGGGATTTTTGCGCATTTTCTTTTTTGAAGTCATCCTGATTTTTCTTAAAAATTATAAGATTCTGCAAATCCACAGGAACCTTATAGGGAAAATATAGGAACCTTATAGGGACCTTTCCCATGTATAACAGCTCCCTGACAGCAGCCTGACATGTGCCTGACAAGGGGATATTAATTGGAAGAATAATCAATCCTCAATACCTTGAACAAGCATTTCTATTGAAATATAATATAATAATATGCTGGGAATAAATATCGCTGCACCGGATTTTGAGCTGGACGATCTGCCTGATAAAAAACTAACCTTACACGAATTGAAGGGTAAAAATGTGATACTGGCTTTTTATCCGGCTGACTGGAGTCCGGTTTGCAGCGACCAGATGGCGCTTTATAACGAAATGCTGCGTTACTTCAGAAAATACAATGCGGATCTCTATGGTATTTCTGTGGATGGGAAATGGTGCCATGCAGCATTCCGTGAGGCACGGAATCTTCATTTTACATTATTAGCCGATTTTGAACCCAAGGGAGCAGTTGCCAGGAAATATGGAGTCTACAATGAAAAAGCTGGTCGCAGTGAGAGAGCGCTTTTTGTTTTAGATCACGATGGAATCATACGATGGAGTTATCTATCCCCGGTTGGAATCAATCCAGGAGCCGATGGTATTCTGGAAGCGCTCGAATCGTTATCCCATTAATTATAATACTTTATTTATTCTGATCGCAGGCTCCGGACTGGATTTGCCAACGCTATCTTCAGGCATTGACATAGAATAAGTATAAATGCCACCGCCGTTACCAAAATGCCGGCTATAAAGTAAATACTAACGGGCTGGATTATGCGATAGGCAAACTGCTCCAGCCATTGGTTGCTGTAATAATAGGCCAGTGGCCACGCAATGAGATTGGCAATCAGCAGTAGTCCCGCATATTGTTTTAAAAACAAAGTAATGATATGATGCAGTTCCGCGCCCAATACCTTTCGAACAGCAATTTCCTTTATCCGTTTCGTAAGTGCCAGCGTCAAAACCCCGAATATGCCAAGCAATACAATGAGTAACATCAGTCCTGTGGCTATTCCCGCTGCTTTTTTCAGCTGTAGTTCTGACTGATACATGGTTTGCAATTTCTCATCCATAAAGAAATATTCAAACGGTGCTGTCGGAGAAGCTTTTTTCCAGGCAGCTTTCACCTCTTCAATGGAGTTGGATAAACTGCCTGACTGCAATTTTACAGTGAGGAATCTGAACGCTCTTCCATCTTTTACGTGAAAGAAAACAAGTGGTTCAATCAATTCGTGTAAGGAAGCCAGATGAAAGTCTTTCACTACACCCACCACACTTACATCACCCAGATTGGGTACCGTAAATTTTTTTCCCTCTGCTGTCTTCCATCCAAAACTCTTCAGTGCAGATTCATTGATGACGGCTTCACCGGTTACGAAACCTCCGATTTTATCTCTGAAGAATCGTCCTTCCTTCAGCTGCATTCCGTAAGTGGAAGCAAATTTTTCATCAACAGAAATTACTTGTACACTGACCGGCTGGTTATTTTTACTTCCCTGTGGAATTACGCCCAGCTCGTTTGGCGATGTTCTCTCGGGTATATCAAAAGAAACTGTTGCATCTTTAACAGCAGTTACTTCCATAAGGTTATTGCGTATGGATTCCATTTTTAGAACGCCCACAGAATCCCATTGTTTGGGGAAAGCGGTGATCACCATCAGTTGTTCCTTATTATATCCCAGGTCGGAATCAAAAAAGAATTTGACCTGTTTTGAAATGGTCATCGAGAAAATAAACACACCGATTGCCACGGTAAATTGTAATACGAGCAGGGACTTGCGCATCCATACACCCTTATCTACTGAACTTAATTTACCTTTTACTGAGTTGACCATTTCCGAACCGCTCAGAATAAACGCAGGGTAAATTCCTGCAATAGAACCCGTAAATAAAATAAGACCAACAAGAAATAAAAGTTCGCGTATGTGAAATCCGTTAATAGGGCTGAGGTTTGTATTTAGCACTTCATTAAAAACAGGACGAAATATTCCATAAAGTAATATAGATAGTATTCCTGCAAACAGCGTGAGTACGATACATTCGGTGAGGTATTGTAAAATGAGCTGCTTCCTTCTCCCGCCAAACACTTTTCTTAAACCGATCTCTTTGATCCGGTAAGAAGATGTGCCCGTCATGATATTGACGAAATTGATAACGGCCAGTAATAAAATACTCAGTGCAACGAGGCTAAGTATGGACAAAGTTTTTCCAACAGCACCATTGTTGGAACTGAGATAATAGCTATTCAATGGTTTGAGTTTAACCGAGAGATTTTTGCTGATGAATTCCTGGGAATTCAGTTTGAGCATTTCTTTCATAACGGGTATCAGCCGATCGGGGTTTACGCCAGGTTGTAATTCTATATAACTAACCGTAGACGCCTGATTCCAGTTTTCTTCACCGGTACCTGCATTGGCCCCGGTTCTTGGATAATAATCATTTCCTTCAAAGGGGATATACATGGCATATCCCTTCAGGTCGAGCAAATTAACTACCGAATTAATGGGTTTTGTTTTCAGTACAGCGGATATCTTGTAA
>DATHNR010000028.1:0-2885 GCA_035485835.1 Puia sp. | reverse complement strand
CCGGAAGAATTTGCCCGGCACCCTGTGAAACAAGTTGTGTACTTGGCATCAATCAACCTGCCGTAACGATTGAAGAAATAGAAAAGCATATTATAGAGATTGCATTTGAGAATGGGTTTGTAAAAGCAAAACAACCCAATCTCCGTACAGGAAAAAATATTGCCATTGTAGGGTCAGGCCCGGCAGGACTTGCTGCTGCTGCGCAGTTGAATTCAGCCGGGCATACCGTGACTGTTTTCGAAAGGGACGATGCACCCGGAGGATTATTACGATATGGCATTCCGGATTTCAAACTTGAAAAATGGATTATCGACCGGAGAATTAATATCCTCGAACAGGAAGGAATCATTTTCCGCTCCAACACCAATGTAGGTGTGGATATCAGCATCAATGAACTCATGCGTGATTTCCATGCAATCGTTCTGAGTGGCGGATCCACCATTCCGAGAGATCTGCCGGTTCCTGGCCGTGACCTCAAAGGAATTTATTTTGCAATGGATTTTCTAAAGCAACAAAATAAAAGGATCAGCAATATTCCTGTACTTGAAGAAGACATATTTGCAACAGACAAAAATGTGATTGTAATCGGTGGCGGTGATACGGGCAGTGATTGCGTGGGTACTTCTAACCGTCACGGTGCAAAAATGATTACACAATTCGAATTGCTTCCCCAGCCCCCAAAGGACAGAACTTCATTTATGCCCTGGCCTACTTATCCAATGATTCTGAAAACAACTTCTTCACACGAAGAAGGATGTGAAAGACAATGGGCTATGGCAACCAAGGAATTCATAGGGGATGAAAATGGCAAATTGAAAGCACTGAAGATTGTTCAGCTGGAATGGAAAATGACAGATGACGGGCGGCCGGCGAGGTTTGTAGAAGTTCCGGGAACAGAACAGGTTATTCCATGTGAGCTCGCATTGCTGGCTATGGGATTTGTACATCCGCAACAGGAAGGACTGGTGAATGATCTGGGTGTGGAACTTGATGAACGGGGTAATGTAAAAGCCAGTGAGAAATCCTATCAGACCAATGTTGAAAAAATATTTTCCGCAGGAGATATGCGCCGGGGCCAGTCACTCGTAGTCTGGGCCATAAGTGAAGGCCGTGAATGTGCGCGTAAAGTAGATGAATTCCTCATGGGATCTTCACTCCTTGAAACCAGGGATCATTCACTGATTGGAGTTACTTTTTAAGCCTTTTTAAGCATAGAGCCCAAAGCCCAAAGCTTAAAGCTTAAAGCCTAAAACTAATTTTTGGATCACTAATGATTATTTATAATTACTCTTTGCCTCTTGCATATAAAGCTTTAGGCTTTGTGCATTAGGCTTTGGGCTTTAAGCTTTGGGCTTTAGGCTTAAAAAGGCTTTAGGCTTAATTCATATCTTGTAACACTAATCATCCCGTTTGCAAAAAAACCTCTTCACCAGACCCATCAATATTATTTTCCTGGTGTTGCCTTCGGGCATCAATATGGGTTTTGCGACAGTAACTCTTCCTTATCTTTTAACACATTCAGGATTTTCTGTTGCACATACTGCCGGTATAGTTGCACTGGGGGCCTCAGCCAGTCTCTGGCGATTTGCAGCTGGTCCGGTAACAGATCTTACCCTTAGCCTTCGAAAATGGTACATCATAGCTGTAATAACATCCGTAATTTCTATCCTTCTTCTTTGTGTAACGCCGTTTACAATGAAGGGATCTGTATTACTGACAATAATTTATTTTATATCTCAGATTGCGGCCAATCTTGTATTACTTCCGGTAGGTGGAATCATGGCTCATCGCATAGAGCCTGAAAAAAAAGGACGGGCTGCCGGCTGGTATCAGGCAGGAAATCTTGGAGGTGTTGGTTTAGGAGGTGGCGCAGGTCTATGGCTGGCTACCCATTTTAATTTACTTGCTGCAGGCCTCGTTTTATCCGCAGTTTCACTTCTGAGTGCTATAATTATTTTAGTAATAAAAGATGTTCATCATGAAAAAGATAAACATCTGGTATCCGAATTAATGAGTATGGGAAAGGATATCCTTTCTATGATCCGGGTTCCCGTTATTTTATTTGTTATCATTTTACTATGTATGCCCATCGGCACAGGAGCAGCAACCAATTTATGGTCTGCAATTGCTGCCGACTGGAAAACGAATGCAGACACTGTAGCATTGGTAACCGGATTGCTCAGCGGACTGGTAAGTGCGGTGGGTTGTATGTCGGGTGGATTTATTGCCGATAAATGGGGCAACTGGGTTGCGTATTTAGGGGCCGGACTTATATGTGCATTTGTTACTATGGTCATGGCAGTTTCGCCATTACAACCTTACGTATACATCGGCGGCGTACTTGCTTATGCTTTCGGACTAGGATTACTGAATGCCGCATTTTCATCTGTCATACTTTTTGCCATTGGCAAAAGAAATGCATCTACGAAATATGCGCTGTTATCATCTCTTGGAAATGTACCGGTAGTTTATATGACTGCTTTTGACGGCTGGGCACATGATCAGTACAACAGCAGATTTATGTTACTTGCCGAAGCAGGTGTTGGCGTATTATTTATATTAATTTGCGCTATTATCATAAACCGGATGAAAGCCAGGAAACCGCTCTTACAGCCGGTGGAGTAATTCATATCATCAATCATATCCAAATGCAAAAATATATTTCAAGAAAAAAATTCCTTGCATCAATCCCGCTGATAGCCTCTTTGCCCGTAATTTTAAATATGATGAAAAAAGAAAAATTTTATAAACTATCCTTCTCTACACTTGGTTGTCCCGACTGGTCCTTTGATAAAATCATTGATTTTGCAAAAGCAAATAATTATGAGGGTATCGAAGTACGCGGGATCATGCGGGAAATGGATCTCACCAAAGTAGCTGAGTTT